>NZ_JBFSPI010000210.1:0-1013 GCF_041464685.1 Vibrio sp. 10N.237.312.B06 | reverse complement strand
ATCATCGCGGCAATAGTTTGGCCCGTCCTACCGACACCTGCACGGCAGTGTAAAACCGGCAACATCCTTTTGGGATCTGCTACTGCACGACTATTTCTTTTTGCGTAGAAGTTTTTCTTATCACTCGCGATCGACTCAATGATATTGACTAGCTCAAGTGTGGTATTGAAATCTATCGTTTGATGGTCTGGCCAATTATTTACATGAATTACAGGGACACTGACAGTAGCTTTATAGCCCGAAATTTCCAACTGATAAATCTCTACTCTAATATCACCAGCTAAGGAGATTGAGCTTTCATGCGAGCTTCTTGTGTAAATTTCTCCATATTTTCCTGAGATGGAAAAATAGCTTGATAACTTATCATTAATGATGTCGTTGTTACTTGCAAGAACCACTAATACCGGCGTCCTATTGTCGACCAATAACTGCAGTTGTGACTCTATTTGATACGGATAAGGATACTGAGTCGCGATAGCAACGCAGCCATCACCAGTTTCGATGAAATTCGCATTTAAGTCTTTGCGGACACTTGTCTTAATGCTATGTGAGAGATTAAACCGATCTCTTTTTGAGTCGAATAGTAGGCGTTCAGCCGGCCCCTTGATACCCATTAACATTTTTGCCGTTTCAACGCAGTGCTTATCTTGCATATTTGACCTTTTTAGCTTGAAGAATCCTTTCAGGATTACATTACAGACATGAGGAAAAGTAAGTCAAGTTAGGTTCGTATGTCAGTGCGTGATAAATCGCGCTGTCACGAAAAGGGGCAAAGACGTTCTAACAACGTTCTAACAGTGTACGAAGCACACCCTTGGACAAAAGCTGCTTAGATTCGGTGCTCTAATCTGTTAGCTTCGGATAAACTGTGCTTAGTTGAAACCAAAATCGAACTCATAGTATCTATCAGATAGGTAGCTATTCAGTTATTTATTCAAGTGAGGGGGTAATTGTTATATTTATCATTTTAGCGGTTAGTCCACCAACTCGTTTCCGCATATCACACCTATCAA
>NZ_JBFSPI010000209.1:0-1020 GCF_041464685.1 Vibrio sp. 10N.237.312.B06 | reverse complement strand
TAACACTGATCATTTAAGCATTTTCCTGATCAGTTGAACGATCCTACAGATGGTTAACAATACCCTTAAGCACTTTTGTTTAAGGGTATTTTTTATGCTGTCACACTGGTTAATCGATGTTGACGATTTTGCTAATCCAGAATCTCTTTCTTTGTTTCAAAAAGACCTTCCGCTAGATTGGATAAACCAAGCTTTATCTGAAACGAACAAAGCGAGTATGCGCCGTAGAAAGCTACCCGCAGAACTCGTTGTATGGTTAGTCGTTGGTATTGGTTTATATCGAGATAGACCGATTACCGATGTACTCGATAAGCTCGACCTCAAATTGTCTAATTCATTGGGTGAAACGATTGCACCTAGTGCAATTCCTCAGGCAAGAAAACGCCTCACCGCTGAGCCTTTAAAGTCATTATTCTCAATCACAGCAAAGCATTGGACACAGTCGGAAGATGCGGGTGATAAATGGAATGGTTTGAGCCTATTTTCAATCGATGGCACACAGTTTAGAACTCACGATAACCCAAGCTTAGCTGAGCATTATCAATATGTTTACTACCGAAAAGACAGGCACACTGAGTACCCAATCGTTCGAATGTGCGCACTCACATCACTACGGAGTCGCCTTATTCATGATGTGGCTTTTGGGGAAAGTTCTAAAGGTGAAATCAGCTATGCAAAAGATTTAATTTCATCAGCAGTTCCGAATTCATTGACCATTTTTGACCGTTGCTACTTGAGCGCAGAACTTATGCTTAACTGGCAACAAGAGCATGGAACAAGCCACTGGATGACACCAATAAAGTCGAATGTGAAATATGAAATCATCGAGCAGCTCGATGATGATGGGCGAGATCTGATTGTGGAGATGAAAGTCTCTCCCCAGGCTAGAAAACAAGACCCGAGTCTCCCAGAAACGTGGAAAGCTAGGCTAACTCTATATCCCGATGACGTTGAACAACAACCCAATCATATACAAGGGCTGCTGACTTCTCTAACAGATAGAAAATACAGTTTAAAATC
>NZ_JBFSPI010000208.1:0-1021 GCF_041464685.1 Vibrio sp. 10N.237.312.B06 | reverse complement strand
TCGCCTGTTACGTCAGTTGTACGGAAGTAGAACTGTGGACGGTAACCCTTGAAGAAAGGAGTGTGACGGCCGCCTTCGTCTTTAGAAAGTACGTATACTTCAGACTCAAACTTAGTGTGTGGGTTGATTGAACCTTTAGCAGAAAGTACTTGGCCACGTTCAACGTCATCACGCTTAGTACCACGTAGAAGTGCACCAACGTTCTCACCTGCACGACCTTCGTCAAGCAGTTTACGGAACATTTCAACACCAGTACAAGTAGTAAGAGTAGTCTCTTTGATACCAACGATTTCTACTTCGTCACCTACACGTAGGATACCGCGCTCGATACGACCAGTAACTACAGTACCACGACCTTGGATTGAGAATACATCTTCAATAGGAAGTAGGAACGGTAGATCAACAGCACGCTCTGGAAGTGGAATGTAAGAATCTAGTGCTTCTGCAAGCTCAACGATCTTGTCTTCCCACTGCTTTTCGCCGTTTAGAGCGCCAAGTGCAGAACCTTGAATTACTGGTAGGTCGTCTCCTGGGTACTCGTACTCAGAAAGAAGTTCACGAACTTCCATTTCTACTAGCTCAAGTAGCTCTTCGTCATCAACCATGTCACATTTGTTCATGAATACGATGATGTAAGGGATACCAACTTGACGACCAAGTAGGATGTGCTCACGAGTTTGTGGCATAGGGCCATCTGTAGCAGCAACAACTAGGATACCGCCGTCCATTTGAGCAGCACCAGTGATCATGTTTTTAACATAATCGGCGTGTCCAGGACAGTCTACGTGTGCGTAGTGACGTTCAGGAGTATCGTACTCAACGTGAGAAGTTGCGATTGTGATACCGCGCTCGCGCTCTTCTGGAGCGTTATCGATAGATGCGAAATCTTTAGCAACACCGCCGTACACTTTTGCAAGTGTAGTACAGATAGCAGCAGTTAGAGTTGTTTTACCGTGGTCAACGTGGCCGATAGTACCAACGTTTACGTGCGGTTTCGTACGTTCAAATTTTTCTTTAGACA
>NZ_JBFSPI010000207.1:0-1075 GCF_041464685.1 Vibrio sp. 10N.237.312.B06 | reverse complement strand
TCTACTGATATAATGCAGTTTTCGCCTCGAGGCTTACTTATCCATGCCAAACAAGTTTAACAATTCAAAGCGCCACCACATTCCAAAGCAAACCTATAAACTGACGAACTGGCCTGAATACAACCAATCATTGATGAACCGAGGACGAATCGATATTTGGATAAACGAAGAGCTCTTAGATACATGGAACCATAAAGACCGTACCTATGACGGCACTGGCTCTAGCCCTCACTATACTGATGAAGCTATATTGATATGTCATGAAATCCGAATGGTATTACGCTTACCCTTGCGTCAAGCTCAAGGTTATATTGATTCGTTATTTGACATGTTGGACTTCCCATTAACTTGCCCTAGCTACAGCCAACTTTCTCGTAGACTTCAAGGCCTAAATATCAAAACGCCACTCTACCCAAAGCAACATAACACACAGATTGAAAATAATGATGTCGTCGCGCTAACCATTGACTCTACAGGCTTAAAGAGGTTTGGTAGAGACGAATGGCATCAAGAAAAACACAAAGTGAGTAGTAAGCGTAGTTGGCGAAAAATGCATATTGGCTCCGATCACAGCCACTACATTAGAGCTGCAGTTATGACAGACAAGAACACGAAGGATGAGGCTGTAGTCGGAGATATTTGTGACCAAATAAGCGTACCGGTAGGACAAGTATTTGCGGATAAGGCCTATGACGAAAATACGGTATATGACACGTTAGATAGCCACTTCCCGGATGCTGATATTGTCATTCCACCCAAGGAAAATTTGCTCTACGATGAACAGCGAGACCATCGAGTACGAAGTCGAGCGATGATAGAAATTGCGGCGAAAGGTCAAATCGCCTGGCAAAAGAAGCACGAGTATGGAAAACGTGCTCATGGAGAATTGGCAATGCAGCGATATAAACGAACATTTGGTAACCAACTCCACAGCCGAAGTTTTAACAATCAAAAGATGGAAATGATGATTGCTTGTGGTGTTTTGAACCGCTTTACCGCAATGGGGATGCCTCAAAGTTATCGTTGCGCCTAAGATCTATCAAAAGACCAGAGGATTGAGCGATGCAACAGCGCC
>NZ_JBFSPI010000206.1:0-1131 GCF_041464685.1 Vibrio sp. 10N.237.312.B06 | reverse complement strand
CCGGCAACCGTTAATAGCGGTTCTAGGGTTCAAATCCCTATCCCTCCACCACATTTAAGAAAGCCGCTGAGAAATCAGCGGCTTTTTTGCATCTAGCGTAAAGTTAATCGAACCTAAAAGTCAGTTAGCCAACAAGTCAAAGTCCTTAGCTATCTGAATCTGATTCAAACCTGTTTCTCACGGCAACTTCAAGCCGATTACCGCTCTATTGTATTTAAACATATGGCATAGGTACCTGACTCAATCCTCTTATAACCCATCGAAATTCGACGTCACTGTTGCAACAAAACATCCCTGCCAATACACATGTAGACCTACGCCACCAATGCATAACCAAGTAATTTGAAGAATTGGGGGGATGTTTATTGGAATAGTGCCCTAGGTTTCTTCAGGTTCTCATTGTGGATACATAACATAAAAAAATCCAGAGGCTTCATCGAAGTCTCTGGATTTTTAAATTTGGCTTGAGTGCAGATCTAATTAAGCGTTTTCTTGCTTAGTCTCTTGCTGCTCTGCTTGTTTTTTTTGTTCAGCTTCATTTGCTTTTTCTTCGTGGTTTGAACCACCACATCCGCCACAACAGCTCATAATTATGCTCTCTTTGATTGTATTTAAGTCACTCATTAAGGTCATAATATTAAAGATGCATTTTAAATGCAACTTTAATATTAGCCAAATTGGCTGCTTGGTGTCTTGAGGTATTTAAGCCCTTGGTTTTATTAAAATTGGTAAGTACAACACAACGAAACAACTGTACGCGACAACCCACAGAGCACTGGATAAGGTGATGATAGAGACAATATTATGGGTAAAGTATCCACCAAACACTCGAACAATAAAGGCAAAAACAATGGCGATTAACGCCGCAGTCATTATTTTACCAATCGCAATAGCTCGACCTGTATGTCCTAAAGACACACGTGAGATCATTGATAAGATCATCACTCCCATTCCACCAACAGTTAAAGCATGAATCGCTTGTGATTGTGTGACCCATGGCGAAATGATCGAAGCACCATATAAGACCAGCCCTAACGAAATTGCCCAATAGCTTAAGTGTAAAGACCACACAAGAGGTAACACTGATCATTTAAGCATTTTCCTGATCAGTTGAACGATCCTACAGATGGT
>NZ_JBFSPI010000205.1:0-1147 GCF_041464685.1 Vibrio sp. 10N.237.312.B06 | reverse complement strand
GAAAGTCCGGATTTACCTAAACTTTCCGCCTACGTACTTGAACCTGGACAACCGTCGCCAGGCCCACCTAGCCTTCTCCGTCCCCCCATCGCAATTGTAAGAAGTACGGGAATATTAACCCGTTTCCCATCGACTACGCCTTTCGGCCTCGCCTTAGGAGTCGACTTACCCTGCCCCGATTAACGTTGGACAGGAACCCTTGGTCTTCCGGCGAGGGAGTTTTTCACTCCCTTTATCGTTACTCATGTCAGCATTCGCACTTCTGATACCTCCAGCAGCCCTTACAGACCACCTTCAACGGCTTACAGAACGCTCCCCTACCCCACATACCCTAAGGTACGTAGCCGCAGCTTCGGTGTATAGCTTAGCCCCGTTACATCTTCCGCGCAGGCCGACTCGACCAGTGAGCTATTACGCTTTCTTTAAATGATGGCTGCTTCTAAGCCAACATCCTGGCTGTCTGAGCCTTCCCACATCGTTTCCCACTTAGCTATACTTTGGGACCTTAGCTGGCGGTCTGGGTTGTTTCCCTCTCCACGACGGACGTTAGCACCCGCCGTGTGTCTCCCGGATAGTACTTACTGGTATTCGGAGTTTGCAAAGGGTTGGTAAGTCGGGATGACCCCCTAGCCTTAACAGTGCTCTACCCCCAGTAGTATTCGTCCGAGGCGCTACCTAAATAGCTTTCGGGGAGAACCAGCTATCTCCAGGTTTGATTGGCCTTTCACCCCTAGCCACAAGTCATCCGCTAATTTTTCAACATTAGTCGGTTCGGTCCTCCAGTTGATGTTACTCAACCTTCAACCTGCCCATGGCTAGATCACCTGGTTTCGGGTCTAATCCTAGCAACTGTACGCCCAGTTAAGACTCGGTTTCCCTACGGCTCCCCTAAACGGTTAACCTTGCTACTAAAATTAAGTCGCTGACCCATTATACAAAAGGTACGCAGTCACACCACGAAGGTGCTCCTACTGCTTGTACGTACACGGTTTCAGGTTCTATTTCACTCCCCTCACAGGGGTTCTTTTCGCCTTTCCCTCACGGTACTGGTTCACTATCGGTCAGTCAGTAGTATTTAGCCTTGGAGGATGGTCCCCCCATATTCAGACAGGATATCACGTGTCCCGCCCTACTCGTTTTCACTGAT
>NZ_JBFSPI010000204.1:0-1153 GCF_041464685.1 Vibrio sp. 10N.237.312.B06 | reverse complement strand
TAAGGCTCTGGCTGTCTCACGCTTGGAGAGAACCTCTTGGGGGACGTCCGCACCGTTTTCTACTTGGCGTACTAAGTAAAAATCGGTCGCATCAAGGTAATGTTTAGCCTTTGCGCGCCTTTCAGATTGTTCTTTATTTTGTTGAGCCTCTAGTGACAGGACAAAAGCCTCACCAGTCCATCGGTAGAGTTCGGGATTAACGGCGACGTCTTGCGTCAGTTGGACATCTAAACGGATTAATTGAGTTGACGCTTGAGGCGCGTTGATCGTGACAATTCGCCCCTGCGTATCGACCTGTATCATCGCTCTAACTCCTTAAAGGTCGTTCGAGACACAATGCACACTTGAATATCAATATAATTGCAAGTAAATATGATTTTTTTCGCGTTGCTCGGTGTCAAAATAGGAATGAAATAACATCGCCTTGAAAAGCCAGCCACAAAGGGAACTACCATTGCCCTATGGCTATTAGCTACCATCTCGTCATGATCATCAAAGCATTGAGACCAAAAGACGACTTGATCTAAGTTCCTTGAATTTTCTCTATCCAACCAACCCACTCGTACTTCCAGTAGCTCTACATCATCTGACAGAGAAAACTCTACTTGTCGGTTTGTGGCATCTGAAACTTGAGCATACTGGTTGCTTAATACTAATGACTGAAAACCACCGTTTCCCGTCTTATCACCACGACTGCCAATAGGATTGTGAAGTTCAAACATTAGATAAACTCCCCAATACGAACACCATTCCCAGCAACGCCTTCCAATGTAATGGCTTCATTGCTTTTGATAAGTACATGACCACCGGCGACAACCTCAATAAACCCTTGAACCAAAACAGAGCGATCATTATCTTGATAGGTTTGAATGAAGAGTCCTTTCCGCTCTTCATTTCCCGCAATGCTTTGTTCATCTCCCGTTAAATCCAGATAGCCCGTATCGACCTTTTGCAAGGTGTAAAGCTCAGCAAGCTTCTTCACCGTTAGCGTGTCATTTTGAATGCGTGTCTTCACTTCGGCTTGAACGGCACTGACAGTGATGGGGGTTAAGATTTCGCTAATCGTGACGGAATTATTAATATCGATGTTTTGAGATTTGGTGCTGATGGGAATGTCCGCCACTTGATATTCAACCGTGACCGGTTCCGCCTG
>NZ_JBFSPI010000203.1:0-1173 GCF_041464685.1 Vibrio sp. 10N.237.312.B06 | reverse complement strand
GACGGCATACGAGATCCGAAGCGAGGTCTCGTGGGCTCGGAGATGTGTATAAGAGTCAGGGTTACATCGCCAAACACAACCTTTCACAAACTACCGTTTTCATGCCGAATAATACTTTCCTATCGTCATTCTGGGAAGGCTTTCAGATCGTAAAGTCTTATAAAACTGACTCATTAATCTCTATCACCTTAATTCCTGATACCGCAGCACACTGCTCTTGTGGTCAAGTTTCTGCCTCTATCCATGACACTCAGTGGAGAACGCTTAAGGATGCGATGATGCTAGGCACACCCGTTGAGTTACTCGTTCAGACTCGGCGCATCAAGTGTTCAAATTGTGGTATCAAGACTGAGTCTATTTCTTGGGTTAAGCCATATTCTCGCCTCACTAATCGGCTGATTGATTACATTGATAATCTATTACCATTGCTACCCATCAAACACATTTCAGAGCTTACTGGAGTGCACTGGCACACCATCAAAGAAATAGACAAGCAACGCCTCAAGCGTGTCGTACCTGAGGTTCCTTGGGGGGGCTTGCGTCAACTGGTCATGGATGAGTTTGCCATATTCAAGGGCCATCGTTACGCCACTGTTATCGCAGATGCACAAACGCATCAAGTACTTTGGATTGGTCTAGGTAGAAGTCGTAAAGACATACGCCCCTTCTTTGAGATGCTTGGAGAGCATGCTCAAAATATCGAAGTTGTGGCAATGGATATGAACACCGCTTTTGATCTAGAGGTTCAAGCTCATTGTCCAAATGCCCGTATCGTCTATGACCTCTTTCATGTCGTCGCTAAGTTTGGTCGAGAGGTTATGGATAGAGTTCGAGTAGATCAAGCTAACCAACTTAAAGATGACAAAAGTGCACGACGTTGGGTCAAGCGCTCACGCTGGGTACTACTGAAAAATAGAGAGAATTTAAATACCAAGCAACAAAGCTATCTGGATGAAATACTTGCGATTAACCGTGACTTAATGGTGACCCATTTACTTGGCGCTCAACTCAAGGAACTCTGGTACTGCGAATCGGAAAAACAAGCCCGAGACCTTTGGGAAATATGGTGGCAACAAGTTCATGAAAGCGGAGTAAAGCCACTCATAAACTTTGCTAGAAAGCTGAAACCGTACCTTCATGGGATAGTGTCTTCAGCTTTATATCACTTAAATA
>NZ_JBFSPI010000202.1:0-1195 GCF_041464685.1 Vibrio sp. 10N.237.312.B06 | reverse complement strand
TTTGGATAAGAGACGCGAAGAACTGTTTGAGATCGGCCGTGGTTAATGTGTCAGGGACGCGATCGAAATGAGCGGTGATCCGACGAACCGCACGAGAATAGGCATCAATGGTCGCGGGTCGTTTACCTTGCAGCTTTAGGTTGGTAAGGTGTTGTTCATAAAGGGCGTTGTAGCGTTTTAAGTCGGTGGGATTCATAAGTTACTCCTGTCAACGACCATCAAAATGATGGTGTGACAAGAGTATGGTTTGCACTCGCTTTACTCTGCCGCGCAGCGGCTTCGTTCAACAAATGCATCAACACGATTTGCTACACTCGGCGTTGTCAGTTTGCCTTTAGTTTCAGTGATTAAGGCGTTAAAATTCAGCTAGGTCTGTATCGTAGCAAACGTGTTATGCAGGCGTTAGCTTAAAGGGACGTGAAGCTATGGATGTTATTTCAATAATCATTGTCGTTTTATGCGCAACATTTGTGTTTCCTGCCTTGTTTGGTTTGTTCGAATTGAAAACTTCAAAGCTCAAAGCAATCATCGAGGTTGAGGGTAATCAAATAACGATCCGCAAGCTGGCTGTGGAACGATTCCTTAGCTTAAAAGGCAGCACGATATGTACTACTAGCATTGTCCGTATTCAGTTTGTGAAAGACCCGATTGGAGGGACGTGCGTAACTCTGTTTAATGAATCCGATGGAGCTTTGGACTTTTGGGTTTCAGAGCACTTAATTAAAGGTGTTAAAAGTGAACTTGTGAGTGCTTGCCCGTATGCACAATTCGTTGAAATTTAAGCTAATTAATAAGGATTAAGGTGTTGCGTAGCCAACACTAAATCCCAAGTGTTGAATAAGCCCGAAGCCACTTTATTAAGTAAATTGTGTAATTTAGTTTGAAGGGCACATCGCTTTGAGGTTTTTCTCAAGGCGAGCGAGGCCAAGATAAGGTTGCGATAGCAATCTTATTAACCAGTTAGCTATTTTCGTTTCTTTCGTCGTCACACCTCCTCTATTTTGGTTGATGCCATTCTCCTTATTATCAAATGCCTTTCGACGAACCGCACGAGAATAGGCATCAATAGTTGCAGGTGGTTTACCTTGCAGTTTAAGGTTAGTAAGGTGTTGTTCATAAGGAGAGTTATAGCGTTACAAGTGATCTGCTCCAGTCAGACTGGACACTTAGCTAAGCGACATTTTGCTTTTCAAAG
>NZ_JBFSPI010000201.1:0-1229 GCF_041464685.1 Vibrio sp. 10N.237.312.B06 | reverse complement strand
ACCATTAGAGTCAAAAAACTGTTTCCCTATTTCCGAAAGGAGTTTTCGAGCATCTTTACCCACATAAACCACTTTCGCCCCCGTTTTACTGTCTGGCAAATGCCATTCATCTCCTTTGATAAAGGACCATTGCAATCCCGTCACCTCTGAAATCCGACACCCCGTCAAAAGCACCAGCTTTATGACCTGACAGCAACACGCCTCAATTTCTCCCTGCTGACTAACCGTTCGTAAAGCCCCTTCAAGTCGCGATAATTCATCCAGACTTAAAAAGCGATTCAACTTTTTTTTTCGGTTCTGCTTGATACCATCGCAAGGATTTTTCAAGCAATACCCTTGTCTCTCGGCATATTTAAAAATGGAACGCAGCACATCAAGAGTGCGATTAGCCGCTCCAGCATAGTCTTGGCTTAACTCATCAAACCAACGCTGCACATGACACGAATCAATACGAGTGACGGGGTAATGCCCAAACTCTGGTAATAAGTGTTTATTTAATGCCCCTCTTGCCCCTCCCTGTGAGCTGGTTTTCCATGTTGAGCACACTTTTTGTAACCATTCACCCTGTACCAATGCATCAAAACGCATCGCCCCGATTGCCCTACTCTTATCATTACCCTGCATCAGGCTTAACGTTTTTTGACGAGCCTGACGAAGAGATAGGCTATCGACAGGCGCTATAATCTTATTGCCACCGCCTGTCTTCATGACATAAAAACGGGAAGCGTCTTTACCTACTCGCACCCCAAACCCATATTGCTTTGTATCCCAAACAACATAAGTTTTGGGTTGGGGCAATAAATCCTTAATCTTTTTCTGAGTGAGTCTGATATAGCTCATGAGCGCATCCCCTTAGCCAAAGTCGCTGATATATGAGAGGCCGCTTTACAAGCATCCAGACTGCTTAAGTGGGCATATTTCAGCGTCGTTTCTACATCCGCGTGACCCAGTAAGCGACTAAGCACCGTCAGATTAATGTTGGATTGAATTGCAATACTGGCGTACGTGTGGCGTAAATCATGTAGGCGCACACCGGCTAACTCGGCTAAACGGCGCACTTTACGCCAGAACGAACTCAAGGCCACTTCAGATATCGGTTTGGTATGGCATCGTGCAGGAAAAATATAATCACTCTCTGTTCGCCACTCTTTTAGATACGCCCTAACCGGTGAGCAAAGATACACCGTTTTTGCACCTGTTTTACTGTCTGATAAATGCCAATGCCCTCC
>NZ_JBFSPI010000200.1:0-1274 GCF_041464685.1 Vibrio sp. 10N.237.312.B06 | reverse complement strand
GATTATCTGCTAACTGCAAGATCGTTCAAGTCTTCTTAAACGATCGGCATTAAACACGTATTGAAGGCGTTTTTGTCTTAGCTGTGGCAATGTTTTTTGTTACTTTCTATGAGCAATATCAAAACTTTATGAATTATATAGTTGAATTTCTGAAATCTGCATTATAACAAAGCCATCAATACGACCACCAACGCTCGGCATTCTAGGTTTGAATTGGCTGTGGTGTTTTCGCTGGTCTATCAACATTATCGTAATGCGTTATGGCGTATTATGGTAGGCGTTATACGATAGGAGATAAATGTGGAATTTGGACTGTTGAAATCAAATCGTCGCTACGTAGCAGATGATATTGAAATTCGACCACTATGGGACATAGATAGAGTGATTTCTGAATTTCAATATGAGGCAAATATTAGTGATGGGTGGATATACCCTCCTTTAGTTGAAGCTCGTAAATTGAAACGAGAAGCCCACACCAAAAAGTTCGATGTGTTTGCAGAGTACTATACCTTGCCAGCAACCCATTCTATTATCTTTCACCCCTACGATTATGAAAAATCGAAGTTTCTTATTCTTGGTATAGGCTTCTTTTTTGGTGTTTACCTTTCGCCTGCTGAGTATTACAACATAGGCAAAGTGGCATACGCAGAAGGGAAATTAACAGGGGTTATACCTATTGGAAAAGATATTGAGTTAGCTCTGAATTATTTGGCTAAGTTTTATGATGATAGCTCAGACGAAAAGCGGGCTGGGATGTTTGCAGTAATTCATTGGTTCCTCATCGGACAATCACATTATTATCCATGGGATCGCTTTGAAGCTCAGTATAAAATTCTGGATGGGCTGTTTAAGTTATCAGGTATTGCTCGTTGTCCTCATACTCAGCGACCTGCTGCGCTTGCTCAAAAGTATAGCCTCTTACTACCTAATTGGGCTGAGCTTGAAAACGGTAGTAGCGTTTTATCGAAATTAAGAAATGAATTGGCTCATGAGGCATTATATGCGGGGAAACCAATTGGCTATGCGCACCCAGAACAAAATTATGATGTTGATTTTTCAAGTTTCAACACTAAGTTGATAGCTGCAACATTAGGGATTGAATCAAGTTACTTGCAAGCTTCGTCACAGGATAGACAGTACAGCGCTTGGAATATCGTATAACAAATAAGGGCTAAGGTGTTATGCAGCCAACACTAAATCCCAAGTGTTGAACAAGCCTGAAGCCACTTTATTAAGTAAATTGTACGATTGCATTTGAAGGGCACATCGCTTTG
>NZ_JBFSPI010000199.1:0-1287 GCF_041464685.1 Vibrio sp. 10N.237.312.B06 | reverse complement strand
ACACATTGAGGACGAATTATGACTACTTCAAATAGGACCTATGTTAAGCGCACTCAGCGTGATTACACACTAGGCTTTAAATTACAGATTGTCGCTGCTGTAGAAAGAGGCGATATGACATATAAACAAGCCCAAACCATTTATGGTATCCAAGGCCGCTCAACCGTTTTAACCTGGCTTCGAAAGCACGGTAAGATGGATTGGGCGCAAAATCCAAGGATGAATGCCATGCACCAATCACCTAAGCCTAAAGAATCACCTGCACAGAAAATAAAACGTCTTGAGAAAGAGTTAGAAGACGAAAAAATCAAGAATCTCTTTTTAAATAGAGTGGTTGATATTCTTGATGCTGAGCACGGAACCAGTCTCAGAAAAAAGTATCTAGCCAAGGAGCAAGAAGCCTTCAAAAACAGGAAGGAATAAGTTTAGTTCGAATATGTAAGCTATGCGGTATAACGAGGCAGAGTGTTTATCAACGAGAGAAGCGAATTCATCATCGTCAGTTAGAGCTTAAACCGATTAAAAAAATGGTGTTGGATATTAGGCGTTATATGCCTCGGGTTGGTACTAGAAAGCTCTATTTTTTGCTTAAACCCAAACTACAAGAACAAGGTATCAAGTTAGGTCGAGATGCGCTTTTCAACTACTTACGCGATGAACGATTATTGGTAAGACCTAAACGTAGTTTTACAAAAACGACCAATAGTAGACATTGGATGAAGAAACACCCGAATTTATTAAAGGACTACCAACCATGTAGTCCGGAGAGTGTGTTGGTGAGCGACATAACCTATGTTCAATCTGATGAAGGGGTTCACTACCTATCATTGGTTACGGATGCGTTTAGTCGAAAAATAATGGGCTATGAGCTGAGCAATGAAATGAAAGCGACGGATGTCGTGAAAGCGCTGGATATGGCTATCAAAGGGCGTCGATATCATCGTCCTTGTATCCATCATTCAGATCGTGGTCTGCAGTATTGCTCAGGTGTTTATCAAGATAAGTTGAAAAGTAGCGGCATAATGCCTTCGATGACAGATGGTTATGACTGCTACCAAAATGCCTTGGCAGAGAGGATAAATGGAATCCTGAAACAAGAGTTCTTACTTGATAAGTGTAAAAACCTCGGAGAGCTTAAACAACTAGTAAAAGAGTCTATAAGTACCTATAACAACATGAGGCCGCACCTTAGTCTCAGGATGAAAACTCCAAATGAGGTGCATGAAAAAAGCCAACAGCTGACGCTGTTGGCTTAGTAGAAAAACTGTCAACGTATTTTAGGACGAG
>NZ_JBFSPI010000198.1:0-1329 GCF_041464685.1 Vibrio sp. 10N.237.312.B06 | reverse complement strand
CCCTGAACATTTAGAAGAGACTTTGATGCTGAATCCTTTGAATCAGCATCAAAACTCGACTGATTCTTAACTCGTTTGTCCCAGAGCATAGCAATCCCAGAGTATTGCGGCATAACACGTCTCTGGACATAAATGAGCTACAGCTTCCCCTAAATTAGCAATTTATGGATAACTAAAGGTATAGAAAGTCGCTTAACGTAGCGTCCAGTATTTATGGTGCAGATCATTTGTTATGAGTATTACTTAAATGGGCTAAGATCGATACCCTCTAACTCACAAACAGCCATGATTGTTGGATGTGATGATAAACGATTTAGATAAGCTGACAGATGCTCAAAACTTAATGGCGATTTCTTAATTGGTAAACACCACCCAGAAAGCATAAATAAGAAGAAATCACAGGCTGAAATTTCATCGCCTAAAAGGTATTTATTACCCTCAAGTTGATCATTAATTACGGATAGTGAGTCACCAATTCGATCATCTTGCGCTGCAACCACATTTGGAATAGTACTTTCATCATTTGTATGTCGATGTGGATAATATCGAACCATTAACTCAGCTTGAAGTGTATTATTCAAGTACGCTAACCATTGGAAAAACTGAGGTCTACTTTTGCTCCCCAACTGAGGGAGCAAACCATGCTTAGGGTTTTGCTCACAAAGATGAATACAAATCGCAGAGCTTTCAAAGATTGCCATTCCATCGTCAATTAATGTAGGAATTCTACCCGCTGGATTCAATTTTAAATATTCAGTTGATTTGTGGAAGCTTGACTTCCTATCAACTAACAACAATTGATAGTCTAATTCCATGAAATGTAATAAGAAGTGCGGAGCTAAACTCGCGTTGTTTGGGTAATAATATAACTGATACAAAATGACTTCCTTTTCTTAATCCACAAATACTCATAACATTTTAATATCGTGCAGGCACGAATTCATACTTTCAGCATACCCCTAAACACCTTGCCTAACCAACTGAAAATAATCATATAATATAGTACGAATCCGATTTTTCAGGTGCAAACCGTGCAGATACACATTGCTTCCTATTCAAGGCACTTTATCACTGAAGAACTTCCATTTAGTTATCCACTATTCAATAGCCTAGCAACACTTAAACAACGCATTCGTGCGTAGCTGTGTTTGAAGATCAGTTTCTAGTGGTCTAGTGGGTTAGGAATTTGGGGACAAAGTTGAACTCTAGGCATGAGGAAAAGTAAGGAAAGTTCCTGAGTTTTAACCTGAGTTCAATCCCTATCTAGCTCATTTTGGGGCAAAAGTGAGTCAGAAAATTCCGAGTGCTTAAATGAGTCTAACTTATAGA
>NZ_JBFSPI010000197.1:0-1397 GCF_041464685.1 Vibrio sp. 10N.237.312.B06 | reverse complement strand
GTGTAGCGAACCCCATTTTTAGTGCGAGCGGTAATGTCACTGAATGGGATCACGTAATGGCCGGTGGTATGAGCACGTTGCTTATAGCGTTCGAGCATCAGGATTTCACTGCCCGTTAAGACATAGATTTCTTCTGCGTTCAGCGTAATAGACAAGCGTTCAATCTCGGCGGCCTCGGCATTCGTCTCTAACACCAACTCATGATAAGTCGGCCCGATAGGAATAGGCAGGGTACCTTTTTGTCCCCAAGCGGCCCCGACCATGGAATTCAGTTTGATTGGTTTTACTGACATGTTTGTCTCTCCTTAAAACCAGCCACGTTTGCCGTTGATGAGTTGTTTGACTGCTTCTAACGTTGAGACGTTATTAATGATGGCAATCATCAGTAAGGTCAGGACAACAGCAATCAAGATGTTTTTATGCTGAGCTTTCATACACTCCCCTGTCTCTCGACGTTGGATCTTGAATAATCAAATGAAGTGTTTATCAAAGAGGAAAAAGGTTGAAAAAGAAAGGAAGCGTTACCTATAGGTTAGATGGGTAACCTATAGGTTAAAAAGGGCGGTTACCGGTAGTTCAAATTGAGTGTTGAGCCTGACTGACAGTTCAACGCCTTATGCTCAATATTACCAATACCATCACGGATCAAGAGGTATTCCGCGATCGGTTTCCCGATACGTTGCTTGTTGACCTTAGCGGATTTCAACGTCGCAATAGTATTCACATCCAACCCGCGTTTATCCGCGATCCATTGAGCATCACTCAGAGAATTAACTGCGCCCACCCACCAAACACTGGATTGCTCGGTCACGGTTTTCGGTACCTCTTGACCTCGTTGAAATATGGAGTGCACCACAAGGCCATACTGACGCCCGCCACGCAACAGCTCACCCGCACGACCTCGAAGTTTGCCAGAGGTTTCTACGCAGGAGGCTAACTCTTCAATCACCGTATAGAGCCGGCTTGCTCGGCCGTTCCCTACCGACCACACCACTGACGCGAAAAATTCCAACTCTCCACCGGTTGCCCCATTGGCTGGAATGTACGCCAACTTAAACGAGCCGCCACGACGACGCGCCATCACCAGCGATTTCACAAAGATTAAGCGTGATGAGGTGCCGTGGCACATTTGCCCTTGAAACTTATTTCCCGCGTAGTTGGTGTAGGGGTCAAAAAAGACCGCTTGTGCGGTTTTCGGGATTAACCCCAAATGCTTAACCGCTGAGGTTTTTCCCCCTCCCGTTCCCGCCACATAAAGGGTGTGCTCGGCATCAAAGGACGGGTTAGCATTAACGGGATTCGGTAGGGCTAGGGGTTTGGGTTTGTTCACTTTCGGTCTCCTTGGCTTGCATCAAGGCAGCCATTTGTTGTTTGGACGCGTAGATCAAGCCCAAAAC
>NZ_JBFSPI010000196.1:0-1407 GCF_041464685.1 Vibrio sp. 10N.237.312.B06 | reverse complement strand
TGTGATTACCGAGGGAGGTTGACGGTCTAAATACCGAAGGATTCTGTCGTTGCTTTATTCATAGTAGTCCACTATTGCAGATTAGTTTCTATTCGATAATTGATTCCTCGGCACGTGCCTCCCGTAACTCTCTTGTATTCAGCTTTTCTTCAAGCCAGATGTTCCTTACTGTTGAGTGACTAATCGAGATGTTAAAACGCTTTCTCATCTCACCACTTATCCTAATAGAGGTTAGGTGAGGCGATTTGAGTGTTAATGAGATGACGATATTTCGAGTCTTTTCATCGATGCGATTATTGTTGTGTGATTGACCATACAGACGTTTCAAAGCAAGTGGGCCATGGGCTTCAAGTAATTGACGGTTGTTGTGAATGCTTTTGACAGAACAACCGCTTTGTCGGGCCGCTTCTCTAACATTCCCTAACTCATTGGCAAGCTCTATAGCCTCGATCTTTTTCTGAACCTCTTCTCCGTATTCTTTCCTAGAGCTAGGCTCAGTAAGCTCTTTAATCGATAACTCTCGGTCGGCAAAGTAAGCCGTAAAACCACCATCAAGTTGCTTACGTAATTCGACTTGTTGACTCACGATAGAGTGCCGTAATGGGGAGGTGATTTGATACATTGCGTTGGCGTAACTGAAGGTATGATCTCGACGGATTTTTCGATATTCTTTTTGAATACATATCGCGTCAATGTTGAGGTACTTCGGAACGGGTGTATGCTCAGAGCGCATTAATTTGGCGTTGACTGTGAGGGTCGTTGCCCAATACTCAGGGATGAAGGTATTTTGTAGGTAGTTATTTGCACTGATCATATCAGTAACCCCAGCCAGTCTTAACTCAGGGACTAGACGATCTTGGAACGTATCAAAGGCACGTTCGATGCGACCCTTGCCTTGAGGCGAATTGGCAAAAATAATTTCTATACCCAGCTCTTCACAGGCTCGTTGCATCTGGGAGAAGTGGCAACGTTTTGGTCCACCGAAGATGCCAGCTCTATCGACATACAGAGTCTTAAAAAGCCCTTTTTTCTTGATATAAGTTTTCATTACTTTGAGGCATCCTTCGGTGGTTTCTGAAGGAAAAAACTCCGCATGAACCTCACTGGTTGCATCATCAATCATGGCGATAAGACAGGATTTTTTATCACCGAACCAAAGATGCGGACTGCCGTCCATTTGCAGCATTAAGCCTTCGGCTTCCATACGCTCACGTCGTCTTCTTACCTTAGAACGTCGATGTTTGGCTCGTTTTACATGATGGATTTCATGTGCCCAGGTACGAAGCGTCTCCCGTTTTACTTTGATACCTTCAAATACCTCTAACATATCGGCGAGATGAAGCATGTTAAAGTCGTAATACTTGGTCTTTATAAGAGCTTGAACTTGTTGCTTTAAGGTAATGGGGG
>NZ_JBFSPI010000195.1:0-1425 GCF_041464685.1 Vibrio sp. 10N.237.312.B06 | reverse complement strand
TGTGTTACCGGTTTTATTGTTAATTTATAGACTCATCTAAGCGGAGAAGAGCCCCCTCTGTTAGATACGCCAGTTACAGACCCGTCGACGAGATTAAATTTTCTTTTCAGTGCCTTATTAACCTTATGGTAAAGTTGTGGCATATGGAGGGTTTATGGCAACAATATCACGTAAAGACAGAGCTTTATTAACGAAGTATTTTCAGATGGACGGTGGCTACGTCCTAGATTTTTCGAACAGAACCTTTGCCAACTTTTTTGAAGAATTTGAGATTGATATCGAAGATGAAAAGTATTATCTAAATTACTCTTCAGCTTCTAAAGGCAATCGAATGAAAGGCTTTTGGGATTTAGAAGACAATCAGACTGTTGGTAATGTTCTATTGGGTTTAATTGAGCACTACGACGAACAAAGAGCTAATAGCTATAACGGCAATCAAAATCATAGTGATAAGCTACGAGAGAAGTGCCTAAAAATTGGTAATGAGCTGGTCAGTGGTACTTATGAACCGGACATTAAGCCTGGTGCTAGACTAGCGCAACAGCATAAAACAACTCGACCAACCAAGCAGTTTAGCCAAGCTGAATTAGAGAGCATTTTTGCATTGCCTACTGAGTCAGTGCAATCAACTCAAATCCCACAATCTACACAGTCAGTGCAAGTTGCTCAGCCTTCTCAAACTGTTAGCACACCTGCTCAGGCGTTGAATTTTGACCCACCTAGCAAGCCGCGAGTCTTTATCGTTCATGGTCATGATGATGTGCTTAGGTTAGAAGTCGAAAACTTCATTAGAAAAGTAGGTTTAGATCCTATTGTGCTGATGGACCAAGCCAGTGGTGGTAGCACTATAATCGAAAAGATTGAAAGATGTGGTGATGCTGACTTTGCTGTTGTTTTGTATACACCATGTGATTTAGGTAAGCACAAGAATGCTAGTGAATTGAATGGTCGTGCTCGTCAAAATGTTGTTTTTGAACATGGTTACTTCATTGCAAGACTCGGTAGACAGAAAGTAGCAGCCATTGTCAAGCAAGGTGTAGAAATCCAAAACGACATTCAAGGCGTTGTCTACATCGGTGCTGAGCTTGATTGGCGCACAAGCCTCTTGAAAGAGTTTCATCAAGCTAAGTTGAATTTTAATCCTTCTGGCCTTTATACAAGCTAGCTAATAGGTATAAGCCCTAGCTATCAATTGGGGCTTTAAATTGGAGCTAATAAGGTCAGGCCTTGCCTGTTGGTGTTTTTCCGTATTCGCGTTACATATTTGTGTCCAGAACCATCATAGTTGGCACTTCTTAACTCAGAAGTGCCCCAAAGTTTGTTTCAGCGCATTCGTTCTAACGGCAGTTTAGCTGATTTTGCTATACTCCAACGGCTCTTCTCCGCTTAGATGAGCTTGATTTCTGGGTAAATGGTAGAGTGAGT
>NZ_JBFSPI010000194.1:0-1425 GCF_041464685.1 Vibrio sp. 10N.237.312.B06 | reverse complement strand
TAATGCCGATCGTTTAAGAAGACTTGAACGATCTTGCAGTTAGCAGATAATCCCCATCAACAACGTTGATGGGGATTTTTTTATGCTTGAACAAGAATTAGCAATGGCACACGAGACCATTGAAGATGCCGACAATTATGAATCTGTTGTCGACGCCATTCAGATTGAGTGGATAGAACAAGCTCTTCTTGAAACCAATAAAGCGAGCATAAGACGACGTCGGCTTCCCGCTCAGCAAGCTGTCTGGTTAGTTATTTGGATGGGGCTGCAACGCAACATGTCTATCAAAGAGGTGTGCAGTTCATTAGACATTGCACTTCAGCCTAAACCTGAAGATAGCTGGTCTCGTGTTGCACCCAGTGTCCTAACTGATTCACGCCGACGTCTAGATGAGAGTCCGTTAGCGGCTCTGTTTCACACAACGGTAAAGGCTTGGAATGGAGATATCCTTCAACAAGACAAAGACTTAGAGCTTAATGTTCTTGCTGTCGATGGGACAACATTTAGGTGCCAAGATTCCCCAGAGAACGCTGAAGAATTTGGGTTCATCTCTAAAAAATTGAAACCTTACCCTCAACTTCGTTTAGTCGCTTTGATGTCAACAGAAACTCGAATGATTATGGGGGCGGCTTTTGATGGCTGTCATGTCGGTGAAACGACCTTAGCTAAGCGCCTATTCAATGATATCCCCGCACATTCATTGACCTTATTTGATCGTTGTTATTTCTCGGCAGACCTCTTGTTGTCGTGGCAAGAGAGTGCGGAAAATGCTCACTGGTTAATGCCTGCAAAGCGTAAGCTACGCTATGAAGTGTTGGAGAAATATGCGGAGAACGACATGCTCATCTCAATGCCCATATCTCCTCAAGCTCAACGGCAGAATCCGAATTTACCCGCACGTTGGGAAGCCAGATTAGTCCTATATCAAGAGCCAAAAGGTGAGATAAAAGGTTTTATTACTTCACTTACAGACCCTAGTAGATACTCGCTAGAAAGCCTGCTGCGTATTTATTGGCAACGCTGGGAGATAGAAGAAGGTTATGGTGAAATTAAACAGACTCAACTGCAAAGTCACGTCACTTTACGAAGTCGTTTTTCTGCCGGTGTGAAGCAAGAGCTGTGGGGCGTATTACTTGCCTATAACTTAGTGCGATTAGAGATGGTTAAGATAGCTTCAGAAGCCGGGGTTCGAGCGACTAGGGTCAGTTTTACCGCCGCAATTAACCTTATTGATGCGCAATTACGTTGGTTAGCTTTAAGTCCAGACGGAACTCTACCTGTAAAACTGAAAAGGATGAGAGACAGTTTGAGTCACTTCATTCTTCCAGATAAAAGAAAGGACCGAACGTTTCCACGTTCAGTCCTCTTTGTCCCAGCCAAATATCCGTTCAGGTTCAAGCAATAATGCTTATCCGAACGGCATTA
>NZ_JBFSPI010000193.1:0-1456 GCF_041464685.1 Vibrio sp. 10N.237.312.B06 | reverse complement strand
TTGAATGAGCTGAAACTTGAGAGGGATACCAGCCAAGTCCCGCTAGTACCTGTGGTTGTGAGGCACCAGAACTATCAGCAGGCATCATTAGATGAGTTGAGTGGTGATTTGTCAGCAGGTCGTCAGACGATGATCACTGATAAAGTCACGACGAGTGAGTTGGATTTTCAATTCTATGGTGACGGTGATTCTCTGGAAGTAAATGTTGAGTTTGCCTCAGATCTATTTTCAGAAGCGACCATTCAGAGGTTACTGCAGCATCATCAGCGGGTATTAGAGCAAATGGTGGCGAAAAACACGGCATCAATATCAAGCTACGACATGCTGACCGAACAAGAAAAAGCCAGCTACCAGCAGTGGAGCCCGTCCAGAGAGGCGATAAGTCCTGTATGTGTGCCAGAGTTGTTTGAGCAGCAAGTAGAACAACGGCCTGATGCTATCGCGTGTTACTGCGCGGGTGAGGCTGTGAGTTACCTTGAACTGAATGAGCGAGCCAACCAAGTAGCCCACTACCTGCGTTCGATAGGGGTCCGACGTAATACAAGGGTGGCATTGTTTATCAGTCGCTCCTCGGATTACCTTGTTGGCTTGCTTGGGGTTTTAAAGTGCGGAGGGAGCTATATACCGCTGGATCCCAATTATCCGCCTGCGTACCTGTCACAAATTATGGCGGATGGTCAGCCGGAAGTCATCGTAACGCAGTCGGCACTGCTGCCTGGGTTACCATCAGAAGGGATCAAAACGCTGTGCCTGGAAGACGAAGGGTTAGCTCAACAGCCGGCCGTAAACCTTGGAGAAATTATTGAGCAGGGCCAGTTAGCTTACATAATGTATACCTCGGGTTCGACAGGAGAGCCGAAAGGCGTAATGGTGCCTCATCGCCAGATCCTGAATGTGCTGAGCTCGCTATGGAGAGACCTGCCGTTAGGGGAGCAAGAAGTGATAGCGCAGAAGACATCGACGTCCTTTGCGGTATCGGTGAAAGAGTTACTGTCCGGATTGTTGGCAGGGAGCCCTGTTGCCTTTATAGCGGATGACGTTGTGAAGGATAGTTCCAAGTTTATTCAGGCGTTGTCTGAATATGGTGTAACGCGCTTATATATAGTGCCATCACACTTGGAGTCGGTGTTGGAACAGCTCAATACAACAGAGAGTTTGCAGTTAGCGGGATTGAAATATTGCATAACAGCGGGTGAGCCGTTAACCACAGCCTTGGCGAACGCAGTGCAGGATAAGCTTCCTGGCATGCAATTATTGAACAACTACGGCTGTACAGAGTTGAACGATATTACTTACTATCGCGTGAGTGAAACGGAAAAGCTCGAGACTTCGAGCGGTTTTGTACCAATAGGTCAACCGATCTCGAATTCAAAGGTGTATGTTCTTGACGACATGCTGAGGCAGGTGCCGTTCGGAGTAACTGGAGAAGTCTGTGTTGAAGGCGCAAACCTTCCAG
>NZ_JBFSPI010000192.1:0-1578 GCF_041464685.1 Vibrio sp. 10N.237.312.B06 | reverse complement strand
ACTAGTGGAAATACACGTTTTACATCAGCAAGGGCACAGCATCCGCCGCATTGCGCGAGATTTAGGTATCTCTAGAAATACCGTTCGCACTTATCTTCGAAACAGAAGTAAAGAGCCTGTGTATCCCGAACGACAGTCTCGACCAACAAAATTACAGCCTTACCACGACTACTTGCACACCCGCATTGAAGCTGCAAGGCCTTATTGGATACCAGCAACAGTCTTACTGCGTGAGATAAAATCCTTCGGTTACGAAGGCGGCATAACGATGCTCAAAAAGCACATCAAACAATACAAACCTAGCACGCCTGCCGACCCTGTGGTTCGATTCGAAACACAACCTGGTGAGCAAATGCAAGTCGACTTCACGACCATTACGCATTACGGCATACGGGTTAAAGCCTTTGTTGCTACGCTTGGTTATAGCAGAGCGACGTTCGTTCGCTTTTGTGAGCGGGAGCGCCAAGAAGACTGGGTTGATGGTCTTGAAGAAGCATTTGAATACTTCGGTGGCGTACCCAAAGAGGTTCTGTTCGATAATGCGAAAGCCATCATGATAGAGCGAGATGCATACGGTGAAGGCGAGCATCGATGGAACGCTATGCTGCTCACTGCCGCCAAGAAGTACAATTTCAAACCAAGAGCTTGCCGTCCGTATCGCGCAAAGACCAAAGGGAAAGTGGAGCGATTTAACTCTTACTTGAAAAGTAGCTTCGTCACTCCGCTTGCTGCGACACTTAAACAACACGGTCTGAAAATCACAGCCGATGTCCTTAATGGGCATATCGGCTCGTGGTTAGAAACCGTCGCTCACCAGAGGATACACGGCACAACAGGTACAAAGCCTCAAGTTCTTCTAGAGAAAGAACGTTTTACACTTCAACCTCTCCCGTCGCCGACACGCCCGATAGCTCCGTTAACAATGGGTGATAATGTCATGCCAGTTGAGAGCTTCCAACATCCACTATCAATGTATGACACGTTGTTGGAGGTGCGAGTATGAACCTTCAAATGAATCGCATCGAAGCTGCGTGCGCAACGCTGAAGTTACAAGCCATGGGTCAGGAATGGCCGAGGTTGGCAGAAGTCGCTAACACTCAAGAGTTGAGTCTAGCCGATTACTTAGAATCACTTCTAAGCGCTGAGCTTGAAGCGAGAGCTGAACGCACAAGAGCAACGCTGACTAAGTTCGCCAGCTTCCCTATGGAGAAAACGTTCGATGACTATGACTTCAAGTTCGCAACAGGTGCCCCACGGAAACAGCTCAAGGAGCTAACAGGGTTGGCGTTCGTCGAGCGAAAAGAAAACGTAGTACTACTTGGTCCAAGTGGTGTTGGTAAGAGCCATCTTGCTGTTAGCCTTGGTCAAATAGCGGTACAAAAAGGCTTAAAGACACGGTTCATCACGGCTGCTGACTTAATGCTTCAACTGTCTACGGCAAAAGCTCAGGGCAAACTTGAAAGCTACTTAAGGCGAAGCGTTCTTGCGCCAAAGCTCCTTATCGTCGATGAAATCGGATATCTACCGTTCGGCAGAGAAGAAGCGAACTTGTTCTTCAATGTCATCGCTAAACGATAC
>NZ_JBFSPI010000191.1:0-1666 GCF_041464685.1 Vibrio sp. 10N.237.312.B06 | reverse complement strand
CAGTTAAGCACAGCGAACCACTCAACATAATTTAGACCCATAATACGCACTAAGATGTGCGTAAAATCTGAGATTATTCAGTACCTTAGCAATTGCAGATTTTGCGTACACGCGTGCTATAGACGCTTGAAATTCAAAATGTTTCCACATAAATACGATCATTAATTAGTTTTCGTCCTTCAATTTTGCGTTATACCTAGTTTTCGTCACTGTTCTTTTTTCCGGTTTGACGACAAGTTTCATCGAATTCACCGATGGACATCGTGTTTTGTCATCGAAAAAAGAATTCGACGGATGTTTGATAACTTGAAGGAGATCACATGCTCACTCCCCGTTTTGCCGATCTATTGAATCGCTACTTCGACGACATTCATGAAGCCGCCGCGTATTTTTACGTTCAACCGATCACGATCAAGCGTTGGCTGTCTGGCGCGGTCCCGGTCAATCCACTGGCCGAAAAATTGATGAACATTCACGCCCGTGGCTACTTACCGTTGGATCATCGCTGGAACGGATTTCGAATCAACGTTGACCGTGCGATCCTCATTACCCCCGAAGATCGGGAATTCAATCCCAAGGAATTGCTCAGTTTTGCGTACTGGCGTGTGACGAGCACCGGCAACTGGTTGAGCGCCACGGCAAAATTGAGTCCCCGAAATACTATCCGGCTAAAGAGCATCCCTTGCCATTTCGTGGCGGTCGTCGCATGCCGCCTAAGCCCTGGATCCCGGCCAAATTCAAATAATGGTGCCATTCAGAGCAACAACCCTCGAGATAAGCTTCTTTAATCTAGGAACGTAAAACGTCATGACAACGATAATAGCCAGCCCGAACATTTTCATCGCGGGTGACGCCATGTGGACTAGCCAAGTCAGCGGTTTGGAAGTCGACTGTGAGACGCGCAAACATATCGTGTGTCTCGAGCAAGTGATCTTTTTTTCGGGTGATGAGCACCCTATTATCCTCGCGCAAGCCGTGCTTCTGGCCCTCATTTCTGACGAGGAATACATTCAATTAGCCCAAGCGCTCGACGAACGCGATGAGATTGGCTTGATTGCGGTAACGGAAAACACCGGTGCGCTGATAGACATGCCCATCGGCAACAACGCGACCACCGGAGAGCTGGTGTTTACTGGCTCTGGTGGCTTCCATGCGGCCACGTTTTATCAAGATCTCGACAGATTATCTTGCCTGTTAACAAGAATAGATACAGCGATGACGATGGCGTTCCACGTCGACGAGCAATCCGGCAACGGGATCCACAAGAAGGTGTGGCCTCAGCGCTACGACAACTTGTGTTATACTGACACCAGTTACCGAGAATACATCGGGGCTAAAATTGAAGAATATCACGAGTTCATCGCCGAATGGGCCTTAATGGAGGGCGACAACATGGCAGCACAACTTCCCCGCTCTACAAATCGCACAGCGCCGGCACCAAACGCGCCCAAAGCGACCCCAGAGCGCATGAAAGCAATACTCGACGCGATAAGAAAAAACCAGAAGAAACAAACTGAGAAACAAGAAGAAAGTGCCTAAAACAGAGGCGCCTGAACAGTACGTAGGTCATGTTCAGGCGCTTGTTATGTGACCTAATTAAACATTGATAACCCCCCAGCTCTGCTGGGGTGACTCGCATAGGTTTGACCGTGACAACGGTATGTGT
>NZ_JBFSPI010000190.1:0-1674 GCF_041464685.1 Vibrio sp. 10N.237.312.B06 | reverse complement strand
GAAACTCACTCTACCTTTTACCCAGAAATCAAGCTCATCTAAGCGGAGAAGAGCCGCTAATCTTTTGAAAACCCTTCCACTGTTTAATTGAGAATTACAGCAACTACATCTCATATTCATATCTCCTTGTTTTGATAGGCCATCATTAGCCCGCAAAAATATTTTAACCCCTTTAAGAGTGAAGATGCATAAAAAAGTGGTGTTCATTATTCCTATTATGGTAAATGTGTGAGTTTGCTATCAGAAACAGCCCTTAGACCGCCTCAAGCGCTCTTAGCGAAGTTTTTCGATACTTTACAAGGCGATATGCTTCCATAGCACCTTGTAAGTTTGTAACGCTTCCTGCGCGATTTTCTGATCAAAAATCAACTAGTTGCTTCGAACTAAGAATTGCACTCTGATACCCATTTTAAGTTCTTTGTGAGTTTTGTTTGTCAGATTAGTTCTATTAGGTCAAAAACTGATCGACTGTGATTGTGGAATTTTTTGCGAAACCAATTTCGGGGCAGAAATGAGCTAGAGCTACTACTCTAATGATTCATTAGAACAAATAGCAGCGTACCGATGCGATCGCTGCCATTTTAAGAGGATACTTTATTGCTTGCTACTCATGGAAACAGGAACGTAATACTTTCTTGGGCTATATAAGGGGTTAAAGGAACGTTTTTGTGCCCAAGCAGCGGCCAACGAATACCTAATCTAGAATAAAGACATTTAACCCGTTCCTACTCTCTCGTACTGGCCTTATACCTGAAATTACATTCACTCTCGATGGATATCCTATGCCGAGATTAATATTTCCAGCCTTGAAATTGCAAGGCTTTTGGGATGGGGCTGTAACAAGGGTATTTAGTTTGCAATCCATACTCAAAAATAACCGAAGTTGACATTACAAATGAAGAAGCATAATTATATCGAGTAAACCGCCCTGGATCATTCTTTGCCGTCTTTTCAAGCACCGTCCAGATCATATCTTCAATAAATTCAGGGTGGCGCTTCGGATCGAGTGCCATCAAATCGCGCATACAGAACCAGTTATTACCTCCAAGCTCTTGTTGGCGGGTAGCATTGCCGAAATATGCTTCTTGCAGGGCTTGAAGATGAGCTTTCAGAATTTGTGACTCCACGGTGTCCGTCTCGTCAATGTGCTGCAAGAAGTAAGGCAGTTTGGTGATGTCTGCCATTGCTCTAGGGGCGCTAGATAATTTGGGGTTTTCGTACTGCTCGTGTATCTCACTCAGCAGTTGAGTGAGCTCAGGAGAGTGGGGTTGAGCTTGCACGCTCGCACAAGTAAGCAGTAGCAATGGTAAGACTGTTTTCATGGTCATTCTCCCTCTAGATACCTGATCATAATACCAGTATTTAGGCGGTGCATAAAGTTCTTTTTTATGCACCTAGTTAAGTATTATTCTTTCGAATTTTGTGTGTATCTTGGCACCGCAGGATAGGCTTGGTCGGAGGTGACGTATTCCGTCCTTTCGGGTCTAGTGATCTCCTTTTCTACCTGCGACTTGACGGTCAGTTCAATCATCGGCTCAGGTTTGATGATGGGCTTCTGCGCTTCCTCTTGCTGAAGTTTTACATCATCAGTTACCCCATCAAAGCGCGCTTGATTAAAGAGTCCGCCCGTTCCCTTGGTATGCAGCATCTCGGTGCGGGTGTGTGCCACGGTAT
>NZ_JBFSPI010000189.1:0-1736 GCF_041464685.1 Vibrio sp. 10N.237.312.B06 | reverse complement strand
TACACTTCAAACGGACTGGTTCACATCACCGACAGGGTCGAAGGTATGGTAAGTAACTCGAGCTTGGTCATTAAAAAATGAGTTAATCTTTAGAAATACCGATAAAAATTAAACCAAAAAGCCATCTACAAGTGAACTGACCCCCAATAGTTGGACACCAATTATTGGGGGTCTTTTTATGTCCAAATATAGCCGAGAGCTAAAATGTATCATTGCTAGGCAATACTTAGATGGCACGTCATCTCTCTACTTAGCAAAACAATATTCAATTTCTTCAAGACAGATACGGTATTGGGCTCAAGTCTTTGCCATCCATGGTGCTGATTCATTTTTACCAACTAACCAAGCGGCTACTGCTCAGACAAAACGAAAAGCATTGAATTTAATGTGGACGAATGAATGGTCTCTCACGCACACTAGCGCAGTATTAAACCTCTCATCCCCTGGGATACTCTCTGTCTGGCTCAAACGATTTAATGAGCATGGTATCAAAGGGCTCAAAATGCGCCAGAAAGGAAGACCCTCAATGAAAAAGCAACCTCAACGTACCACTAAGCCTGATGATGAAATGACACTTGAGGAGCTAAAAGAGGAGTTGGTCTATTTGCGAACCGAGAATGCCGTTCTAAAAAAGTTGGAAGAGTTGGAGCAGGAAAAAAACCGTCGAACAAAGAAAAAGCGGTCATAGCTCTAACTCTTAAAAGCAAGTACCCGTTAAAGCACTTACTGCACACTCTACAGCTGGCAAAAAGTGTCTTTTATTATCAGGCTCAAACGAGCAAGCGCCCAAATAGCTACGAACGTGAGCTGCGGTTGATAAAGTCAATTTATCATGAGCATAAGGGGCGATACGGCTACCGCCGAATTCACTTGGAACTAAAAAATCAGGGGTTCGAGCTTAATCACAAAACGGTTCAAAGGCTTATGGCTCAGCTCAACCTTAAATCGACGGTCAGGATTAAAAAGTATCGTTCATATCGAGGAGAGTCTGGAACAGCAGCTCCTAACGTGCTTGAAAGAGATTTTAGTGCGACTCAACCCGATGAAAAATGGGTAACTGATGTCACGGAGTTCAAAGTAAAAGAGCAGAAAGTATACTTGTCTCCCGTTGTCGACTTGTTTACTCAGGAAGTGGTTGCTTATAGAGTGGCTAAAAATGCCTGCTTGCCGCTTGTCACGGATATGCTGACGGAAGCCATATCAAAGCTTAAACCCAACTCAAAGCCAATTATACATAGCGATCAAGGTTGGCAATATCGCCATCGACAGTATCAAAAAAAGGTAGCGGAGAGTGGGTTAACGCAAAGCATGTCGAGAAAAGGTAACTGCTTGGATAATGCGGTTGCTGAAAACTTTTTTGCTTTACTCAAAACAGAGATGTATCACAACCAAAGCTTTGAAGATGCAGATGCTCTGATAGAGCAAATTAAAGAATACATCGAGTACTACAATACCAAACGTATAAAAGTGAAACTAAAAGGCCTGACTCCGATAGAATATCGAACTCAGGCCTTGAAAGCCGCTTAACAGAAATGTCCAACTTTACGGGGTCACTTCAGATACGTTGGCTTTTTTGATCGTGCTTTGGAACAGGGCGTCGAACTTCTAACGGGTTACTGGAGACCGAGTTGCTCTTTTAACGTCTTGAGATAACGACGACTGACAGGTACTTCAAAGCCGGTCAGGGTAATGATCTCTGCTAATCCATTTTCTAATAATTTGATTTCTTGGATCGA
>NZ_JBFSPI010000188.1:0-1878 GCF_041464685.1 Vibrio sp. 10N.237.312.B06 | reverse complement strand
CGTTTGCTTAGTTCTGATTAGTGCCTTTACCATGCCACCTTTGGAATATCCCTTGATCGGTGGCTGATGCGCGTCGCTCTGTCCAAAACATCTTGAGTCCAAACAGAGTGCAGGAGTACTTGAAGTGCTTTAACGATATGGCTATCATGAAAGGACTTAACGGGCTTCAATCGTTTAAGTATTCCGAAATAAACCACCTTGCAGGGTGGTTTTTTCACATCTAGGGAAAGAGATTAATCCCAAAAGCAATTGATCTCAATGATCCTTTTAACCGGTCATGACTTTCCCTAACAAAAAAGCCTCCCATAAGGGAGGCTTTTTTGTATCTAATTTTGAGTTCGCACTAAGTCAATAATGGCGAATAAACGATCGCTCAATCACTACCAAACTGGTAGACAAGAGAGCTAAAACCTATCACGAACACCGTTAGCCGAACACTGCGGATTAAGTGACGTTACGTTAAATTGCTAAAGCTAGAAAGGAATTATGCCAGCATGTTGTCGCTGACATTCATGTTGATGTAGCTACCGATGTATTGTTGAATGCGAAATGTACAGCAAAGATCAACACGCCCTAGTTCTTTTGTATAAAATCAAAAACCTTCTGAATTGCAGATAGCAACAATAAGTATGCTATCAAAGTAATAATCCATTTGACTCCAATGTTGGCGTTCTCAATTGTATTGTTGACCAAAACTATAGAGAGAAAACCAGACAAGAAATGCTTTATACCACTTAACACTACTTCAAATTGTCTTGGCGAAAGCATAAACAATTAATGACATCCAACACACCCACCAGAACCGCCCATACTATTATGTGATAGCGTGCCTATAGATTTTGCACCACCTGCTTCTGCGTTATTAAGAGCATTAGTCACTGTAGCAGAAGTTACCGCTCCAATGACCTCTCCTCCATTTTTACCAAAAACACGACTACCGAGGCCGGCTGCGATAACACCAACACCAGCCCCAATGCCACTGTTAATCATTTCACGCTCGGTACCGTTTGAAGTAGCTGCACTACCAACAGCAGCACCTACGGCTCCAGTTGATCCTGAGCCCGTGTTACCGTTATTACCCCCTCCTTTCTTCGCACTTCGTTTCATCCTAGTTAACGACTTTGGGGCAGAGTGAACTCCTCCCTCAAGTGCTTCAGCAAAGTCTTCTTGTCCAAATATAACTATATTCCCACCTCGACGAGTAATTCCATAAGGAGCATCAGAAGATAAGTAAAAAGCGTGCCCTACTCGCATGTATTGACCTCCTCTCAGAGCCACCATCTCCAAATTGTCTGAAATATAAACATCTGTATTTTTTTCTGAGTTGATTATATTTATGGAAATAAGCTCTGTGGTGAAACAAATATTTGATAGCTCCGTGACATCAAATATTTCTCCATCGTTTAGATGAGTACAACTGTTGATTGGGTTTTGGTAAGCGAAAGCGTTAGGAATTAAAGCAACTAACATCGAAGTAATGAGTAATAATTTTTTCATTATTTAGTAAAAACCATAAGCAATGAGAGGCATAATTAGAATAAAAAATAACACACAGTATATCTTATTGAAAGATATCAGAACAAAATATCAAAAAAGCCATACTAGATTGGGGTACAAACACTCTTACAAAATGTCTCAATTTTTAAATATTCAAACATTGAGACTCCGATAAATTTTCTCCGTAAGTATAAAATAAGCGTTCTTTTCTTTATCAGCGGGATTTTGGCTTTTTCAGCTACTGGCGTTAGCGGCTTTAATTGTTACCTTCGTTAAAAATAGAAAGGTTAGTAAACGGAATGATTAAGCCACTATCGGCTCCAGTAAGACAGGACACCCTCATAAGAAAAAATAGCCCCATAAAAACTGGTAGTCATTATT
>NZ_JBFSPI010000187.1:0-1905 GCF_041464685.1 Vibrio sp. 10N.237.312.B06 | reverse complement strand
AAACTCACTCTACCATTTACCCAGAAATCAAGCTCATCTAAGCGGAGAAGAGCCCAGAGGGTAATGACAAACACGACAAGCAGAAAGGTAGGATGGGTTATGTTGATTAGTTTAATCGAGATAGCAATGAGTCAGAATGATGTCACTCTTCAGAAAGAAATTTAGTTAGCAGAAAAAGGGGCAGGTCGTGCTTTTGCCCCACGTATTAGTTTTGTTCATCTGATTATGAGCCATGAGTAGACATGGTTCTATCGAGCCCAACAAACTTTGGGGCAGAGACGATTTAGATTTATAGAGCCTAAACAGTGAAACAAGTTATCTACCAGAAGAAAGGAATAACCTAGAGTTTGCTCTCGAATATGAAGGGTTTAAACATATCGGCTGGTGAAGCATAAGCGCCCAGATGATACTATATGCACATACGGGTAAATAGGTGTGTCATGAGATATCAAATAGAAAAACCAGCAGATAAAGATCTTTTTGATAGTAGCGGTCATAGTAATGCTGCAAATGCAATCAAAGATGTAATTTTAAACCAAAAGGACATTCATGCCATCGGGCTAGAGGGAGAACTTGGTTCAGGAAAGAGTACAGTACTACGTTTACTAGAACAAAAGCTGCCTAGAGAAGAATATAAATTTATCACATTTGATGTTGAGCAATTCCATCACTCTTCGACAAAAGCATCTTTCATAAAACACTTTCGCGATTGCGTTATTGAACTATTTGGCTCCGATTCATCACCTGACGCCAAAAGAACAAAACGAAAAGTGCAAAAAGCTGCAGATAGAGCGCTGGGTAATGATTTAACATACACTAAAAAAGTTACAAGTAACTTAAGCTGGTACACTATTTCATTCGCGATTTCTCTAATGTTTTCTGTTAGGTACGCTAAGGAATCTCTAGAGCACATTCTAAACACAGCTCGCTTCCTTCTTTCTGATGCTCCTACATATACATTCGGAGTAGAAGAAACTATCACGACGTTTTTAGGTTTATCACCCATTGCTGTAGCGTTATTGATGCGTTACCAGCGCACTCAAGAACAGAATCAAAATGAAGATGATAGGAAGGTTCCTAATATTGGTGATATTTTCAAACGAAACTCGGAAGACAAAATAACTGAAAAACTGCATGTCACTAGAGAGGTTGGTGCTAGCGAACTAAAACAAGCTTTCCAAAAGATTGTATCTGCTATTCCAATTGATAAACATGTCATATTGGTCATTGACAACTTGGACCGCGTTGATAATGAGAAAGTACGAGAGGTTTGGAGTGATCTCGAGACATTTACGTCATTTGAGGGTGATAACCTACGTGTAATAGTCCCTTTTTCTGAAAAACATGTTGCTGCTGCTTTATCTGATAATGATGTAGCAGATGGGTCAGAGTTTATATTGAAAAGGTTGCCTGTAAAATTCCGAACCCCGCCAGTTGTATCCGCTGGTTGGAGAGAACCTTTTGAATATTACTGGAGAGAAACACTTCCAAATTACAGTGGCCTAGAGCTCTGCGCTGAGATTATTGATGTTTGGGTCACACAACACAAACAGATCACTCCTCGTTTTCTGAAAACACACATCAATGAAATTGCTGTAGCACTCGCTTCAAACCCTGAAGCCGTTTCGCCAGTAGCTTGCTCAGCATATCTATTGGCACAGCGTTCAAACAAGTTATCATTTAGGGATATCATTTCCTCAAACAGTGATCCAAAAGAAGAGAATTCGAGGCAACTGGTTTCATTGACACACAAGATACTCAGAAAAACCTTAACTGATGATGAATGGTCTTCACAAATAATGTCTATACACTATCAGACTCGCTTTGATGTCGCCAAAAGTGAGCTCTTAGAGTCAACACCTATCATTTAAGGTGTTTAGATCGCACAGTGTAGCGAGTCTTACT
>NZ_JBFSPI010000186.1:0-1914 GCF_041464685.1 Vibrio sp. 10N.237.312.B06 | reverse complement strand
AACTCTTTACCATGCTGTTCAAAAAACACTCACGAAAGATCAACACGCCCTAGCAGAGATGTTACATCAACCGTGTATTTTTTAAACTCTGCTACGAGTTCGACCACTTCTCCTGATTCCGCTAGCATTTCAAGGTGCTTTCCCAAACGCTCCGTAATCACACTTAGCTGAGGGTGAAAATTTTTCAGATGACCCGGCTGAAACATAGGTTCTGTTAATTTTCGTTGATGCTTCCAACGTTCCTCTTCAGCAGAGAATACGCCATTGAGACCGACTTCATCAAAGACACTCTCGATATTCTTTAGGCGGCGAAACTCCTCAGGTCGAGACTTTAGCACGGACTTGATTTGAGCTGCATCAGACAATACAAGTACATCTTTCATGCCTAGTTTTAAACGAAAATGAGCACCGTACTCTTTAATCCAACACAACATTTGCTGATGAACATTGGGCTGTTTTAAATAGCTCACATGTCCTAAAACACCAGAAGTGGGTGGCATTGGTAGTTGCTCAATTCGCTTCATTTTCATTTCCTTATGTATATCATTGATGGCGCGTAACAATACTGAAGTTACGGCTAGAGCGATAAGTAAAAGTCAGCATCTAATTTAGCAAGTTTCATGGTTTGGTAAGTAAAGGTATGTAAGTGAGTGGTTAACCGCTAAGTTTACGAAACCTCGGAACCGGAGATTCCCCGACAATTACTTAACGAATATTTTTGATAGTGGACTAATTACCCCGTTGGCTCCTCTATCTATGATGTGAGTATATATTTGCGTTGTTTTTAGATCGGTATGTCCAAGCTGTTCTTGAACTGTTCTAATATCAGCACCGCTTTGAAGAAGGTGCGTCGCAAATGAATGCCTTAAAGTGTGGCAGGAAATATTTTTCTCAATGTCGGCTTTTTGGCTAGCGACCTTAATGTGTTTTTGTAGTGCTGTTGGATGAATATGATGCCTACGTAATTCACCTGTTCGCAAATCGGGTGCCAGACGAGCAGAAGGAAAAAGAAATTGCCAATTTAAGCTTCTTTCTGCACTCGGGTATTTTTTAGCTAGAGAGTCGGGCAGGTATACGCCAGAAAAAGCTTTATCATGTATATCTTGCTGATAGTATTCTGCGGATTTCTGTTGTTGTAACTTGATTGAAGGGAAAAGCTCGGGGGCTATTGTCACTATACGGTTCTTTCCTCCTTTTCCTTGCCACACTCGCACTGATTTGTAGTCATAGTCGATGTCTTGCATTCGTAAGCGTAGACACTCCATCAACCGTAGGCCTGACCCATACATTAATTGGTAAGGTAATTTGAAGTTAGGTGAGCAGTGGTTAAAGAACCTGCCAATTTCTTCTGGCGTCATAACCGTTGGCAACTTTCGGGATTTGTCTGAACGGCGAAACTGCATATCAAGTTCAATGGGTTCCTGGATGATTTCTTTGTATAAAAAGACTATCGCATTGAGGGCTAGGCTCTGCGTTTTCTGTGCTGACTTCCTATCAACAACTAAGTGCGTCAGGAAGTCTTCTACATGCCTTGAAGTCAAACTTCTGGGATGCTTTTTATTATGATAAAGAATGTACTGGTGAATCCAATAGATGTACGCCTGTGTAGTACGAAGAGCATAGTGTCTTCCCAGCATATATTCTTGTATGTAGGCTAGAAATGGTGATTTTTGCATTTTAATTTTAACTGGTTATATATACATGAATTGCAGTTTGGCACATCAATTCATGCTATATAGAAAAAATCTGTATTTTGGGATTCAGGCAGATGCTCGTAGTGCTTAAGTTGCTGTTAGTTTTCATAAAAACGGGGTATGGTTAACTTCATCAAGATACTAGATAGAAAAATTCTATATTTAAATGCAGAATTTTTCGGTCTAAGAGCTGTTGAACTAAGCCGCTTCGCGGAGGGCT
>NZ_JBFSPI010000185.1:0-1920 GCF_041464685.1 Vibrio sp. 10N.237.312.B06 | reverse complement strand
TGCGTATTTCGGCTGATGTGCCCCCTAGTTTCGTTTTTAATCGACCACCTTTTTAAGCCTCTCTTTTCTCTTCCTTAGTTTTACTCCAAGTGGTCGATTTAAGCCAGTTTTCTCATTGATTCCCCTCGTAACTCGATTCTATGACTTTGATGAACCAACCTATCTAAGATCGCATCAGCGATCGTCGAGTTGTCGATCATCTCGTGCCATTCTTTTACAGGTAGTTGGCTGATAATGATCGTACTGCACTCTTGGTATCTATCTTCTAGCACTTCGAGAAGATTACTTGCATGCTCTTGGCTGAGTTTTTCCATTCCCCAGTCATCGATAACCAACAGTTTTTTCTTAGACAAGCTCAGTAGCAGCTTTTGATAGCTGCCATCAAGGCGGCTACTACTCAGGTCATCAAGTAAACGATTTAGGCGATAATAACGACTTGGGCAGTGTTGCTCACACGCCTGCTCGGCGAGCGCACAAGCAACATAGGTTTTACCTGCACCTGTTGCACCTGTAATCAGGACATTCTGTCGCTTTTGTAAATAAGTGCCTGATAATAACTCTCCCATCATTGCTCTTTTTAAGCCTCGCTCTGGGCGGTAGTCCAGTTGGTTACCGCTAGCGCTTAGGCGCAGCTTGGCTTGCCGTTTAAGTCGTTGGATTTTGGTTTGATCTCGGTTCACTATCTCATGATCAAGGATGAGTCCTAACCTTTCTTCAAAGCCAAGTTCAGCATAGGTCGCGGGGTGTATCCTTTGCTGTTCCAGTGCATCAGAAGCATGACTTAGGCGTAGTGATTTTAACTGTTGGATTATTGCGTCCATATTGTTTCTCCTAGTGGTAGTAGTTGGAACCACGAACATTAGTGTGTTTAAGGTTTGGGGTATCAGTGGAAGGCTGAGAGAGAGTGCCTTCTCGATGGTTCTTCAATAAGTTTTTGACGAAGCCAAGGTATGGCTTCTCTGTCACTAAGGCATCTTGGCAAGCTTGTTCTAACCGTGCGTCTGAGTGCTTTTTGGCAAGACTTAGTAACCCAAAGCAACTTCTAAAGGCCAATGCTTCATGCTCTGGGCGTTTGAGCAACATCTGAGTCAGTTCACCTGTGGCTGGCCCAATAGATTTTCCCCAACGGATAAAACGCTCGGGTGTCCATGATTGGTATTGATGGTTGCTTGGCATATGCTCGTAAACGGTAGAGAGACCATATTCTTTTTGGCTTGTGCAGTGGTGAGCAACAATGCTCCCTTTGTGGTAGATACGTATTATTTGATGCGTTGCTTCAAGCTCAACTTGTTGCCCAACAAGTTGGTGCGGCACAGAGTAGAAGTGCTTTTTATATTGAATGTGATAATCAGGGGAGACGGTTGCTCGTTTAGTTTCGATATACACATATGGTTGCGATGGCAGTGGTTTTAACGCTGGACGGTCAACTTTGTTGAACAAGTCATGTCGATTGACACCAAGCTGCTTCATCTCTCGTTGGTTTAAGTCATGCATCAGCTTTCGGATAGCCAGGTTCAGCTCAGCCATTGTATGGAACACTTGGTGGCGAAGGCGCATCATTATCCAGCGCTCTACGATGAGAACTGCGTTCTCAGCTTTGGCTTTATCTTTAGGCTTGTAGGGCCTGGCTGGCATCACAGCAACGCCGTAATGTTGTGCCAGTTTTCGGTAGCTCTCATTGAGGATAGGGCTATGACGGTCTGCTTTCGTTACAGCAGATTTCAGATTATCAGGTACAAGTAGATTCGGAGCACCACCAAAGTGATTAAAGGTATTGACATGAGCCATGAGGAAGTGTTCAAGCCCTTGGCTCTCACTCGCCTCGACATAGGTGTAATTTGACGCCCCTAAAGTGGCGACAAATACCTGAGCATGTCGGCATTCTCCTGTATCTGGATTCACAACAGGGATCGTTGGGCC
>NZ_JBFSPI010000184.1:0-1923 GCF_041464685.1 Vibrio sp. 10N.237.312.B06 | reverse complement strand
AACGGCGGACTGTTAATCCGTATGTCGCAAGTTCAAGTCTTGCAAGGGGAGCCAATTAAAAAAAGCCGCATCATTGATGCGGCTTTTTTGCATCTAAAGATCCTAGTGTGCCTCCATCCCCCTCACCTTTCTAATCGCTCATTCAGTACAGAAACTCTCAGTCTTAATTTTCTTGTAAAACAATTAGGCTTTACTCTTTTGATTTAGCTTTAATCACCCAACGACATGTCGAAACCTTTCTAGCGAGCTTGCTACTTGTGTTATCTAAGAGTGAACCAAATAAGCGCCAGAATGGCTCTGTTGATGACTTAACCTGGGTGATATACGGATTTCACTCTTTATCGAAACTATCCACTATAATAGCCCCCATAGACGCGGGCATTGATATAACAATGACACGTTTAAACGAGACTATTGGATCACTCCATAGAGGCAACTTATCCAAACATGTCAGTACCAAAGCAACCACCAACGCCGTCATAGCATAAGCAATAACAATTCTGAAAATAAACACAGGCATGCGTGCAACAACATTTTTTTGAAAGACACTTTCATAAGTATAAAAGCCTAAGAACACAGCTGATAATAAAAATAGCAACAACAGATTAGCAGTAGGCAAAGTCTCCCCTAACTTCCAGGCTTCTTCGGAAAAAGAAATCGGTACAGCCAAAGCAAAAGATCCTACAAAGATCTGACTGGCATCTTCAAAGTTAAAGCTTAATTTCATAGTTCGCCCCATTAGCTTTTAAGGCTTTATCTATTTGTTAAAATAATCACTAAAATATCACCCGATGATTTTTTTGAGTCTATTCTTACCAAGCGAACAATAACGCCCTTCTAGCTTCATATTAGTCGCAATAGCCAAAACATAGCTTGAACTAACCAGCAAGAAATCAATATGTTCAGAGTAAAGTGGTCAACATAACTAATTCATATCGAGTCAACAAACACATCAGAGTAGAAAAGAGACCGGTAAACATCTCCTAAGATACCTGAACCTAGAGCCAGAGAGTCTCGATCTGATTGGATGATAAATATCACTGCACTAATACGAGAAATTCTCTATTTCTTAGCATATGTATCCCACCGGCACCAATTTGGGCCCTTAATCTAGCGACTCTCTCCTTCAACCTGAAATATAGTCCACTTCCCCTTTGAGATACTTTTCAAACAGGGTGTTCAATACAATTAAGAGTGGTTTAAGCTTAATGCATAACAAGAGGATGAAGTCACCTAATTAAGGGCTATAGCGCTCTTAGCAGAAACATCCATGATCGATTCCTAATTACACAACAGAAGTACCCTCTAGATTCACAGATAAAAACAGAAGTCAGGTATCGTAGATGAAGGGCTGTTAACTAATACTAAAGTGCACTCGCTTGGTAAAGCAAACATCTATAAACGCAGGGCACGTAGGATGAGTTGTAAGGCTTATATAACTTCGATATTGAATGGATACAGCTGAGTCAGAACAGTCTCATTAACCTGACTTACAACGTCGCATAGCTAAAGTATTTGAGTGCTAAGCTTAAAGCTATATGCGTTTGTGAAACGCATGCTCGTTTCAAATAACAACTCGCGTAGAAAATACAAATAAAAAGACTCTAATCGTAGAGTTAGACTTTCTAATAAATAACAGAATAACGGGACACGTTAACTAGGAGTCATGGGGTACGCGCAAACCTTGTGTAAAAGTCATTCAATGGAAGGGCGAACACTATAATTTAGATGTAAAAAAGCCCCGCGATTTCTAGCGAGGCTTCTTATAAATGATGGAGTACTTGGGTGCTCAGGCGGGCCGGGACTCGTTGGTCGAAGACAGAATTATCGTATCCAGAAACGACGAAAGCCTAGTCATAAGACTAGGCTTTCTAATAAGTGGCGGAGTGGACGGGACTCGAACCCGCGACCCCCGGCGTGACA
>NZ_JBFSPI010000183.1:0-1927 GCF_041464685.1 Vibrio sp. 10N.237.312.B06 | reverse complement strand
AATGCTTTATTGATTTTATTGTTAATTTATAGACTCATCTAAGCGGAGAAGAGCCCTACAGGTATGGAAAGTCACTAACTTGGTGCCATGCGTGAATAGACCAGTTCAAGGCGCAATGCCCCTCGATCATCATCGGATAATTTACTTAATAAAGTGGCTTCTGGCTTGTTCAACATTCGGGATTTAACGTTGGCTGCGCAACGCTCAATCCTTATTAGTTATGTTTAATTTCAAAGGACTTAGGGCAGGACCCTGGAAATAGCCAATAAGATTAACTTCCATTGTGGGTCGATATTTGCGTAAATGCCGATAGCAAAAGCTATCCATCCTACTGTTATCAGGGCGGTCTCCAACGTACAGAAACCTCTAATTTGCGTTGCTCTATTTTTCACCGTTTTTTGAATTTTACTTCTCATAGTCTTCACCTCTCTTCTTCGCGCTTGGCTTGGTTGATTGGCTATTACCCAGTGATCCTGCTCCGCCGATTTGTCGTCGAGCCCTAAATCCTCTACTTACACTTTAAATATAACATTTTAATATCGTGAAGGTACGACTTCAGTGTACTCCAAACTCATTGCTTAACCAACTGAAAAATAGGCATATAATATAGTATAAATCCGATTTTTCAGGTGCAAACCGTGCAAACACACATTGCTTCCTATTCAAGGCACGTTATCACTGATTAGTTATCCACTATTCAATAGCTTAGAAACACTTAAACAACGTATTCGTGCGTAGCTGTGTTTGAACCTGAGTTCAATCCCTATCTGGCTCATTTTCGAGCTAGAAAATGCCATGTGTTAAAATTAAAAATGAGTTTCAGGAAACCTAATATTAGCAATTCATGAATAACTTTTTATAAGGCAAATTCGCCAGTTAATACGCCGTCGTACAGTGCGCACTTTGTTGGCTTAAGTTAAATGCAACTCTCAGCATAAACTCTAGTCCATTTTTAAACTCTTTCTCTTTAGAGAGAGTTAATCATGAAGTATCACGAAATGACTAAAAATTACATTTTTCGTGAATTTGAATGTGGCTTAAGCAAAGAGGAAACAGCCAAACTTTGTTTTAAAAGTTTGAGAACAATCACAGATTGGGATAAGGGAAAAGAAATACCACCTGAATGCAAGAGATTGATGAGATTAACTTCAGCCTCAAGAGATTTTAACTGGCATTGCATTACTAGAAATTAAATCTGAACTAGAAATAAAGGTATGTAGTAAATTATTGAAATATGCAAGAGCTTTAGCAAACATTATGTAATATTAGGCTCCACATGGAGCCTAATAGAATATATAAATCTAGAATTTTTCAACCCCATTGACACCAGCTTGTAAAGCAGCTTCATAACTTTTAATTTTCGCTTTATCAATAGCCCTTAATACATCATTTTTCGCAGTTTTTCTTGCTGACTCTTCGCTTACAGTCTCGTTAAAAGTACATTTCCATGTTGTGGTCAAAGACATCTTAGTCCATTGATCACCTTTAAGGCTTTCGTAAACTTTTTCTCTCTGCTCATCAGTTACGTTATTTAGATCTAAAGTTAATAGTATTTTAATTGCCATTTTATTACCAGTGACTTAGCTACTTCAAAGTAAAGTGCTTTCTTCAATTAATAAATGGGGGCGTAGTGTTTATTCCCAATGCATTCATATAACTTGTTGTACATAATTTGATAGCAATCACCGTTAAAAGTAATTATTAATTATATTCGTTACATGTGATTGCGATGCGTTTAGGGTTAGATAAGAGACTTTCGTCCCGTATTACATCTCGGGGATTAACAGCCAACAGCATGAGAAGAATGGATAACTTTTAATAGGGCAAAGGCCCATGAACAGGATGTGAATGAGTAAAGGTCTACCAAATAATGGGGCAGAAATGAGCTAGAGCTACTACTCTAATGATTCATTAGAACAAATAGCAG
>NZ_JBFSPI010000182.1:0-1960 GCF_041464685.1 Vibrio sp. 10N.237.312.B06 | reverse complement strand
TCAAACCTATGCGAGTCACCCCAGCAGAGCTGGGGGGTTATCAATGTTTAATTAGATAAGGATCTACATCGTTCACCAGCAGAACTAGTAGCAGTTGAAAACAACTATCAGTTACCAGGGCCTTCTTTAAAGTCACCGGTTCCTGCTCGATCACTCATGAAACTTCAAATGAGCAGTATCGGCTACCTTGTTGATATTGAATCGCTTGAGACGTCTTTCAATAAAAACATTATCGATACTATTGCGGCAATGGATCATACAACGAATTCGCTGGACTACTTTTTTGCGCGCGATGCATTGATACGAGTGGACTACCCAATCGGTGTTATTACCATAAATAGTGGTGGAAAGACCGCCAGTGAACTCAGTCCAATACTAGATCCACTAGTCAGATCGGAATCGCCAAGTGAATTTCAGATAGGCCAAACCTTTTTTAAAGAAGGTAAGCGTTGCAATGCGTCAGGGCTTTCAAGTCGTTGCGATTTTCACCCAGATCTTGCGCATACGCTGCATGAAATTGGCCATACTTTTTCGTTAGGGCACCATGTTGGACCTGAAACCAGTACTTTGATGAGTTTCTCGTTTGCCATAGATACCAATATGATTTCGACGATGAAGACTTCAAGCGCAATTGATCAGCGTTTGGCGCCAGCGATGGAGTCACGCATGAACCCTAAGGCAAATATTGATCACATTGGTACTACTCGTAATACACCGGTAATCGTCGATGTGCTTGAGAATGATTTTGATGCAAACGGAATAAACGTTGGCGGAGAGTTATCTTTAGATAGCTACACGAAACTGAGCCAGAAAGGTGGGGTTATAGAGCTACAGGCTGGAAAACTAAAATATACACCTGTTGAAGGCTATGTAGGAGAAGACCATTTTGGCTACACAATTACGGACGACACAGGCTTAAAAGATAGTTCAGAAGTTCACGTAAGTGTGAAAAGTAACGCACGAGTGCTTTATCTTTCCGATAATCATTTTACGATAAGACAAGATATAAAAAATCATGACAAACACAGCCAGCCTAATTTTAAGCATCTGATAAACCGAGCTGGTAAAGAAATGTATTTCGGTAAACCTTATTTTGCCGCTTACCCTGATGTCGGTTTTCACCAGTATGTGATTGATCAAACATCAACGAATACCGGAAGGGCTGAAACTGAACCTACTTTTTCAGAAAACAACCTGATGACATTACAAAAGCATATGCCTCATGATTTAGCACCTGGTAAACAGAGTTTTTCGATTGTGGCTCGTTACAAACAAGATGGTTTCTATCGTACAGCACCGGAAAACAAGGGTATTCATGAGGTAAGTATATTCAGCTCAGGGAAGATTGATGATGGTTTTGCTCTGTCACACTTTAATGGAAACAGCCACCGCTCCGGGGAGCCTGAAAAAGGGTTAGGTTGGACGCTAGTCAGTCGACAAATGTACACAAGAACGTCATTCTCAAATAGTCCTCATATTATTCATGCATTTGCTAAGCCAGATGAAGCCAATATTGCGAATAATGTTTGGCACTCTGTTGCGTGGGTAATTGATCGTAAAAATAATCAAGTATCAACATGGGTAGATGGCAATTTGGTCCCTATGGCTTTAAGTACTGATCCGTCTAACTTTTTAGATTACATCCCCTTACCTGCTGGGTTCGAAGGGGTATACCCAGGGGGAACTCATGCTTGGATTGATTCGAGTTGGGATGCTTCAACGGAAGGCTATGGTCCTTGGTTTATGAGTACTAATGGGCAGAATAAAGGAACAGGTGCGAATGGAATTTGGACTTCATCGACTCGATTTATTTCTGATAAGTTTGCGGTCGATGATGTTCAACTTTATACCTATGCTCTTAAAGAGCAAGAAATAAAGAGCATTGCTCAAAATAAAGAAAAAGCGTTTACTAGGGCGTGTTGATCTTTCGTGAGTGTTTTTTGAACAGCATGGTAAAGAG
>NZ_JBFSPI010000181.1:0-2049 GCF_041464685.1 Vibrio sp. 10N.237.312.B06 | reverse complement strand
GGCTGAGAGTGGTGTGCTTATCAATGGGGATTTTCGCCCCCATCGACAGCGGTTTGAGTAAGCATTGAACCCCTTTAATGCTCCATCCGGTCACGTCCATCAGCGCTTTTTCGAGTGGGGATATCTCCATTTCCGGAGGTGGGTTACACTTATTTTCAGTGCTCCAAGGGACAGCGCTCCGCGCTTTTTTCCACGCGTCCACATCGCACTTCGCCACCACCGAAAAGTGATCGCGGCAGGTCTCGATCACGTGACCTAACCATTCCAACCCGATCACCCGTTTGGTGGTTTCGCCGTACTGGTTAATCTGCGTTTCATGAGCGAGGCGTAAATCCCCAATGTGCTGAGTAAATTCTTTCCATCGTGATTTATCCGCATGCTCATGTAAGTCGATTAACGCTTCATCAATCGCGACATCGGCTTTGTTCGCGCGTCTGAGTTGTCGCCATAGACCAACCGCTGGGGAGCCCGATTGAGAGAACTGTTTGATGCCCCACGCACTAGCCCAAGCGCGGACAGAAAGAGCCTTACTGGCCGCGTTACCCTCTGGGAGGTGTGCCCCGTTGATGTTCTTAGAGATGTATTTGATGATGTAGCCAGTAGCGCTACCTTTTTTAGGGTTGCAAGGTTTCGCGTGAAAACGGGCTTTGCGTTTCTTTTTGTTGTAGAGCTCGTCGGCATCTTCACTTCGGGCGATATTTGCACAAATGCGCATGAGGTCGGCTTTGTATTCTGCAGGGCAATAAACAAAGGCATGAAGATGAGGTGTCCCGTCTTTGTGGGGCTCGGCCACCCGTAGGCCAAACCAAGGAATGTCTTGTTTGGCGAAGTGGGCGCGGGCCAGTCTCCATTGCTCCATCAGGTTTTGATGCGCTTCTTTGACGGTGCAGCCGTTCCACTTAGACGAATTGCGGTGATATTTAGACGGAAGTGTCCATGTGATGAAGACCCCTTCGAATCCCATATCGATCGCACGCTCTTCATCCCCGCGACTGCGAACCACCAATTCAATGTACCGATTATCTGGATTGGCGGTCGTACGAGAGGCCACCTCATCGAGATTGAATTCTTGCAGGGTGTCGTGGTTGATGACCACCATGCTTTTCATGAAGGCTTCGGACTCGCGTAATTGCTGCTTGAAGTTGGAGAGAGTCAGGCGCGACACATTGCAATGTTGGCTGGGTTGTTCCCCGACATTGCCAAGGGTGACTTGAGCATGTTCAATGTAGCGCTTGCGAAGGCGTTTGAATTTACGCACTAAGTTTTTAGGGTCTATACAACGACGAATCGCGCACTCTAATAAGATCTCAGCGTCACGAACCGTGAGGGTTTGACCGATATCACGCGTGTCGGCACTCGGAGGCTCGATGAAGACCTTGAGTATCAAGTCTCGGATTTGTTCAAAGGCATAATGCAGGGCGTGATAGTAATCGGTGGGGCTCTCAGGAATGCCATCAATACGCGCTTCGGTGTCGGTCACGGCAATATCATTGATGATATCGACAAAGGCCACGGTGAGTTGAATGGCGAAATTTTTAAGCGCATCATCGCTCATCAAGATGTCGTGCGTCAGTTCGAGCGGTTTGGGCTCATGGCTGACGAAGCCAAACGGAAATTTTTGGGTAAAGTGGTGGGCGACCTTATCCACAAAGCTGACGCGTTCGGTGATGAATAAGGTGAGATTACGGTCGGTCGGATTGCCGCGTTTTTTACGTAGACCTAATTTAAGTTCCAGATCTTGACGCATCATCACCGGCAGGTGCGCCGTGAGATTGGAGACATACTGACTTAACGACAGAGTGATGTTGGGTTGATGGAATCGATTGTAGGTACTCATAGTCCAACCTTAAGTTTTTCCTTTACTTACTGTTCCCCAAGGCTCGATACAACCTCGTTCGGTGCAGGTGTAATTCAAGGGTTTAGGTGTCGGTTTAACGCGCTTTTTAATGCCATGCTTTTCTCTTAGCTTCGATATTAAGAAACGCGCTCTCTCGGTTTTTTCTGGGTCAAAGTCTTTGAGCCCTTCCATGTCGGGGCAGGGCTTGTGGA
>NZ_JBFSPI010000180.1:0-2197 GCF_041464685.1 Vibrio sp. 10N.237.312.B06 | reverse complement strand
TCTTGTCGCTTGAGGGCATTCGCTTTATTGAGGCCGTGCTGCTTATAGGCATCAATGCCGCCAGTGATGAGGTTGGCGATGGCGCCTATCATGCGTAAACCCGTTTATCGAGTTCCACATGAGGCCCATCTTTAAAGCTGACCCAATCCCCACCCCAGACAATAGGCACATTCAGCTCTTTCGCTGCTTGTTTAAACGCCCAACTCACTTGTTCGTAATAGCTAAAGCCCCACGTGACTTTGCTGTTTTCGTCATACACCACAAAATCAATCGCATGGCCTGACTGGTGCCGGCTTTTTTTACTGTAGCCATCGAGTTGGCTAGCGCCTTTTTTGAAGAGCGCATTTTGCTCTTCGGCCGTTCGCTTTCCCGAGGTAATGCCAAAATCAAACGGGGTTAACTCAATCGCCCTGCGAACCACGCGCTTGAGATCACCATGAACCCCAATCATGCGAGACTCGCTTCTTGCTGATAACGCAAACTGATTGAGTGCTTTATCGACGGTTTTTTTGTTCATGAAATACACTCCTATTAAAGTGAAGAGCACAACGAGCGCACTCAATTTTTTAATGGCCATTATTCGAAATCCGGTAACTGGGTCACGAGTAAGGCTCTGGCTGTCTCACGCTTGGAGAGAACCTCTTGGGGGACGTCCGCACCGGTTTCTACTTGGCGTACTAAGTAAAAATCGGTCGCTTCGAGGTATTGCTTTGCAAGCTGTTGGCGAGCGTAGCTCCTATTTTTCCGTGCAATCGCATCATCAAGAACCACCTCTCCATTTCGCACAAGGTAGCCACCTAAATTGCTCAAGACGTCGTCGGTTAACTCAATATCAAGCGTTCCACAATCCTCTCTAGGCTGCGGCGCATTCACGGAGACAATGCGCCCCAAACGATTAACTTGTACTTTCATTGAATGAAACCTCACCGTGTTTAGTGACCGATAAATCGAACCCTGAGCCCACTTGTACTTTTATTTTTGTTGCTCCTTTAGGCGCAACAATCGTGTGGATTGGGGAGGTTCTAGCGTGTGAGTTCCCTAGCTGGTATGTGGCTTGTTGCACTCTTAAAATTCTATTGTCATCGGTGAGAGCCGTAATGCTATACCTTAGGTAATATCTAAATAATGGGAGTGAAGAGGGATTTAACGGGGCAATTTTCAATATCACCAAGGAAAGCTCACTGGGTTGCAAAGGCAATTCCACACTGTAGATGTTATTTTCAATATCTGTGCGGGCAAATGACATCCGGCGATTCTGAGCAATAGATAAACCTTCGCCACTTAACGGTGCATTATCAGATGGGTTATAAACGTTAATCATACGAACTCACCTAGACGAACCGTGTCACCCGCTCCACCTTCTAGCATCACGGCCTTATTACTTTTAATCAGCACATGACCACCGGCGACAACATCGATAAACCCTTGAACCAAAACAGGGTGAGCATTATCTTTAGAAGCCTGAATAAAGAGTCCTTTTCGCTCTTCCTTTCCCGCAATGCTTTGCTCATCTCCCGTTAAATCCAGCTCACCCGTGCCTATCTTTTGCAAGGTGTAAAGGTCGGCCAGATTCTCCACGGTTAGCGTGTCATTTTGAATGCGCGTCTTCACTTCGGCTTGAACTTTACTGACAGTGATGGGGGTTAAAATTTCGCTAATCGCGACGGAATTATTAATGTCGATTTTTTGCGATGTGGTGCTGATGGGAATGTCCGCCACTTGATATTCAACCGTGACCGGTTCCGCCTGATGGTTAAAAAGCTCAAGTTCATCAAAACGAGTGATGTCCACCGTATCACCTCGCCCGATTTCTGTAGGACGCAATGCATCGCCGCGAAGCATGAGGGAATGACTGGCTTCACGAACGATGAGGTATTTTCCTGCCTGACCTGCATTAAATTGAATGCTTTCGCCTGGACTTAGGGTTTGGAGTTGTTTCATTTATTACGCTCCGCCACTAAATAGGCCATGGTGATTAACGTGCCAAGAATGCCGACCATAAGAGACACGTTCTTCAACAGCTCATTATTGCTTTCGTTCTCACCCGTTTGCTCTCTTGCTTTGGACGCGTTCGCCATGGTAATCGCGGCTTTGGTGGTTTCCGTTTGTTGACCCGCCATGGATTTAATCGAATCGATCGCATGCTCACTCAGGTTCGTGTTTGCGCCTATCGCGTACTCACTAAGGTCAGCGTTAG
>NZ_JBFSPI010000179.1:0-2211 GCF_041464685.1 Vibrio sp. 10N.237.312.B06 | reverse complement strand
AGCTGATCAGATCGTAGGTTCTGGATTTAGTTCCACTGAATTACGCAACAAAGCCCATAAATTGAGCCATAAATCACCTTTCCATTATGAATTTATATGTATAATGATAAACTTAATCATCAAGGTTATAAGTGATTAATTTAAGGTGCCAACAAAGTACCATCATATTAATTTTAAAACTAAAAAATATTTAGGAGTATTATGAAACGTTTGAATTTAATAGGAATTTTAGTAACATCAGTTTTAATATCTAGATCAGTTTTAGCTAGCGATACACTGCAAGAAGGTATAAACATTCCCGTTGGTGAATCAATACATATAATGAGTGATATGGTTGATAATTCAGACTTGGTTTATATAAATGCAAAGTATTGGTTAGAATCAGGAATTTATTCAAATGGCATTGAAAATGCAATTGATTTAATTGTAAATAATGGCTATCGTTATCTGGTTGATTTTAGTGAAATAGAAGGAAATAAAGAAAAAATAAAGGCAAAACATGTCTTTAGAAAGGTATTTGGTATTTCATTGGAATCTGATTATATTGCAATAACTGAACATAACCATAACGTTATGTTTACAGAGATCAAGGATAGATATGACACAAATATCCCAATTTTGAGTAAACCTGCACCAAAAAGGCAAAAACGTTCAACATCAAACACCCCAGTAGTACACTCACCGGTACCGAGTATTTCTAGATATTATAATGCGACTAAACAAATTACTGATTCTGAATGTGATATCACTTGGAACACCCAATTAGGAGATAGATCGCGGCATCTTTGTAAAAATGCTAACATTTCGCTTGTTTATAAGATAAACATGCAACGCTCCCTTGCGTTCGGAACAATCGGCTCAGCAACGCCTGATGCTAAAATAGTAAGAGTTGGCATTGATGATTCAACCACTGGCGCAGGGATTAGTCTAAACCCTGAAATATATTCGATGTACTTAGCCTCAAGAGGCATTGTTTGGCCAAGTGGTGGGATTGAATCTGAATGGGTGTCATCCGCAATAGCACAAAACTATACGTTTGAAATGATGGCATCAAATAATAAAACAAGTATTTTAAGAACCATTCCAGCAACAAATTTAAATGTAAATTATGATAAGAAGGAAGTATCAACTTTTCAATTTGGTATTGGAGGTGATGTTGGTGCAGATAAAACATCACCCAAAATTAGTCTAAATGCCAACGCGTCATGGACAGAATCCAAGTGGTTATCATATAAAACATTTGATTATGCGGTAACGAAATCGTCAAAAAGCCCTCAACATGTATCTTTCAAATGGTCTAGAGAGCAATATAATTCACCACATGCGATACAAAAAGATGAATCGCCATATGGAGTAACAGTCAGAAAAAATTATTTTGGGAGGTTACACTTAATCAATCCAATAGGGTACGCAAACTTCACACCCAAAATGGAAGTAATCTATTATTCTGCACCTGAGACCACAGGGACAACAGACATTAGTATATCCTCATCGGTTGGAATTACTGGGTATCGTTATTATTCAGAAATCCCATCTTGGGAAGTCCTAAGATATTATTATCCTAATGAAAAAGACTTTAAAATTAAAAATGTAAAAAAAGATATTAAATTCACTGTTGATTGGGATAATCCTGTATTTATTGGCGGAAAGCCGGTTAATTTACAATTGGGTAAATTTAACAATAAATGTGTAAGTGTTAATAAAAACCTCAGTGTTAATTCTGATACTTGTAATATATCCGAACTAAAGCAGTCATTTATTTTTGATACACTTAATCGATATCAGAGTACAAGCCAACCAGGTATGTGCTTGGATGCTAGTAACATTAAAAAAGTCAGCCCTTGCAGTTTAAAGCGAACACAAAGATGGAAATGGATAGATGACAAAGATGAACTAGAGAATTCATTTACTGGAAGTAGCCTTGGTTATACTGTAAATGAAGGAGAAATTAAATTAATTCCGAAAGAGAAAAAAGCTGAGGATAATATCAACTCAGTTTCAATGTTCTCGTCATACACGGATATATTTAATATGTGACATTTTTTCCCTTGAGAGTAATAACTCAAGGTTATTAAACTTACGAGTACTAAAATACGGTTCTGTCGCAAATCTAGTTAGAGGTGTGACAGGCCAACCGGCTTTGTTGCGTAATTCAATGGAACTAAATCCAGAACCTACGATCTGCTCAGCTACATTCACTCCCTCTCGTAG
>NZ_JBFSPI010000178.1:0-2267 GCF_041464685.1 Vibrio sp. 10N.237.312.B06 | reverse complement strand
TTTTCATCATTTAGTACCTTCATATAGGGACATAGAATCACGAAATTTCGTGAAAGCATGCCATACCAATGAAAGACACAAACTACACATCGCTTACCTATCAGACACTTACTACAGACAACCATCCATAATCGCCAGATTATGACGTGGTGTGTATTCGTATGAATTTCATGAACAGGCGGTGTTTGAGGCGCTATCTCTATGGTATTCAAAGCGTCATGGTTTAAATCTGTCTTCAGACAAATTCGTTCAGGTTCCGGGAGTATTACCAGGCATCGCGTTGTTACTGCGCCAGTTTACCAACGAGGGTGATGGTGTACTTATTCATACGCCGGCTTATCATCAGTTCGCTAATTTGGTGAATAAAGCAGGTCGTCAGGTCGTGAATAGCCTGTTGATTAATGACGGACAGAGTTATCAGATTGATTTTGCTGGTATGGAGCAACAGATCATCGACCAACAAGTGAAGACGATGATTTTCTGTAATCCGCACAACCCGACTGGGCGAGTGTGGACACCTCAAGAGATTGAACAAGTCATCGAAATTGCTAAACGTCACGATGTGCTGATCATCAGCGACGAAGTTCATTCCGACATTATTTTTGAAGGTCATTCTTTTACGAGCTTAACCAGCTTTGATTACGACAAGGTCATTGCCTTGATTGGCTCTCCGGCGAAAACCTTCGGCATGCACAGCATCTCAAATGGTTATGTGTACACCAACAATCATGAGTTATTTGAAGCGTTCAAAACCAATGTGGTGGCGATGTATCTTGACCATGGTAATGCGTTCAGTACGTTTGCAACCGTGGCTGCCTTTGAGAAAGGTGGAGAGTGGCTCGATGGCATGTTGGCGTATCTGCAAGGCACAGTTAAGTGGATTACCGAATTTGCAGAGCAGCTAATTCCTCAGTTAAAAGTCTTCCAACCGCAAGGGACTTACCAAGTGTGGTTTGATTTTGCTGGCTTAGGCTTTTCGGAAGATGAATTGAAAAGTGTGGTGTTTGAACAAGCTAAAATGGGATTAACACCGGGTGGCTAGTTTGGCGCTGAGAGTTATCATTTTATGCGAATGAACATCGCGACTTCGCGTGACAATATTGAGCAATCATTTACTGCGTTGGCTGATGCGATTGAGGGTTTTGAGCGAGGAAGCCAGGAGAGTTCAAACTGCTGCGATAAAGGCGATTCAAAAAGTTGCTGCTGATTATCCATGTTGAATTGAAAATGCTTAGCCGCTGATACTGAACATTAGGCTCTATAGAACGAAAAACCGCGAGGCTGCTTAGCGCATGACTGGCGGTTTTTTTGTGTCTGTGTAATCCTAAGCATGATTTTATTGAGATGAAATTGAAGTGTTGAGTGGTAGTTCGAGAGCACTTGAATGATTGGTAGAGATTGGTTGGCAGAGAGTTATGTTTAGCGTCCCACTGAATAGTTTTGTACATCGTGTTAGTGATAAAAGCCAAGTGATGGCGCATGCTGCAGAATGTGGATGTCAGTTGAAACGAGTTCGTCGTTCGCGTAATTGGCTTTTGGTCGCTCAAGAGCATCAACTCGTTGAATTTAAAACGATGTTCACTCACGAAAATGACGATTGGATAGCAATCGCAATCGACAAAGTGCTGCCTAAGCCTGTGGTGTGTTTGGCATCGTTGTTAGCCGCTACGCCCTCGATGACGGTTGCGCAGTTAGTGATGGAATCAGGATGTTCAATGGCAGAAGCAAGGCGTGCGATTGATGAGCATGAAGAGTTGTAGGCGTATTCGAATCGTGTGAAAAGAGAATCGTGAGCAGCAAAAAGCCCGTAACGATATTATGCTTTTTCAGCGGAATATCGTTACGGGCTTTATTATCTGCGCTTATGCTGCTTAAGCTAAGCCATGTGGCTTATAAAGCGTTTACTCGATTAAGAGTTCGCTACTTTTACACGAATCGTGTTTTTGCCAAGCTTTGACAAGTTTAGCTTGTTTAGTGCCGCTTTCGCTTCTTCGTGCTCTGGCATTTCAACAAATGCAAAGCCTTTAGATTCGCCAGTTTCTTGGTCTAAAACTAGGCTGCACTCTTTTACTGAGCCGAACTCAGAAAATAGAACACGGATGTCTTGCTCAGCAGTAGAGCGCGATAGGTTACGAACTAGAAGTTTCATAATAAACCTTGAATATGAATTTACGCCGAGCATTGTCGCACACTTTCATGCTCACCCTCACAAATAATTAAACATTGATAAACCCCCAGCTCTGCTGGGGTGACTCGCATAGGTTTGA
>NZ_JBFSPI010000177.1:0-2288 GCF_041464685.1 Vibrio sp. 10N.237.312.B06 | reverse complement strand
AACCACCGACACGAGGATTTTCAATCCTCTGCTCTACCGACTGAGCTATCCGGGCGACGAGGTGTATTAAACGTGTTTTCGCGTTCTGGGTCAACATTAAATTGCAAAAAAAGTATTGTTTGATGTTTTTCTATACTTAGTGGGTTGTTTTTGTTCGTTTGGGTAGAAAAACCTAGGTCTAGCATGCCTTAAAAGATGGCAAAACTACGGTTAACTGCTTTGAATGAGCGCTGAAATAAAAAAAGCACGTATGAAAACGTGCTTTTATATTAAGGTTTTTTTCGAGAGTTTAGTGTTTTACTTCAAACCTATTTACCCAAGTCTCTAATTCGTTAGAAAGAGAAGCTAAAGTTTGAGTACTGTTATGGCTTTCCGTTACGACATCGCTCAGTTGGTTGCCACTTTCTTCGATCATATTGATACGCTTCGATATATCATCGCTTACCTGAGTCTGCTCATCGGCTGCTGTTGCGATTTGATGGCTCATTGATGATATAGACTCTAATGCAATCACAATCTGTTGTAGCGCTTCAGAGGCATTCTGAGACTCTGCTACAGTACTTTCACTCGTTGCCGCACACACATTCATTGTTTGAATGGCGTTACGGGAACCTTCTTGAAGATTATTGATCATTAACTGAATCTCTTTGGTGCTCGATTGCGTTCGACCAGCAAGATTACGTACCTCATCCGCCACTACTGCAAATCCACGACCTTGTTCACCCGCTCGCGCAGCCTCAATAGCAGCGTTAAGTGCTAACAGGTTAGTTTGCTCTGCAATATCGCCTATAACGTCCAATACCTTAACAATATTGTTTACGTCGTTATCTAGGTTAGCAACAGCTTCACTGGCTGTACCTAGTTGTCCTGCTAGGCCTTGAATGTTATCTACTGTGTTGTGGATTAGGAGCTGAGTATGTTGGCTTTGTTTGTCTGCCTCGTCGGTGTTACGAGCTGTATCGCCAGCTGAATCGGCAACATTATTTGCTGAAGACGCCATCTCAGTCATTGCTGTTGCGATCATTTCAGTTGATTGTTGCTGAGTTTCAGTAAGTTGAGCGATAGAACCTGCACGATCTTCCACGCGCTGTAATTCGCCTCTTAACGCTAGCATTGAAGAGTTAAGGTTTGATACTAACTCTGCCAGTGATTGACTCATTTGTTGTACCGCGTGATAGATACTGCCTTGCTCAGCTTGAGTCTCAAACGATGTTTGAATTTTTCCTTCTGCGACAGCTTGTACTGCTTCTCTTACGTCTTTCGGTTCACCGCCAAGTAGCGATAGCATACGTTTAATTGAGATAATCAAGCTTGAAAGAATGACACCAGCAATAGCCAAACATAAAATCAGTTGCCATTGTGCTGTTGACCAAAACCTTGCGTTGACTTCATTGAAGCCGATACCTGTACCTACAACCCAACCCCAATGAGGTGTTTTTTCTGCGATGGACAGTTTTTCCTCAATGCTTCCGTCGGGGAGTTTTTGTGTCCAGGTGTACTCGACTATTTGTCCTGTTCTATTGCCAAGTGCTCGCTGAATAAGTTGGCCAACGCTATTTCCATCGCCATCTTTAAAATCATTAAAGCTGGTTCCGTGTAGTTGCGGATCTAAAGGTGTTGCGACAAAAGTCATATCTTCATCAGCAACATATACATATTCATTGTCTTTATAGATATTGTTGCGCAGTAGGCGAGTGGCAAGCTGTTTGGCTTGTTGTTCTTCTAGAGTGCCATCAATAGCCATTTTTTCGACTTCAGTAAGAATGCTGTATGCACTTTTAAATAGCTCCGTCACGCGAGCTTTGTTGTCTATGTTGCTAGCAACTCTTAAGGTCCATAAACCTGTAGCCGTAAGTGCGAGCAAGGCAATCAAAATGATGCCTGATAATAAATAAGCTTGCGTTTTTAATTTCATATTTCCCCGTGCAGCGATCTAATAATAAGTATGGTGTATCATTCACGAATCTTAAGCTAAGTCGTGTAGTGCAGGTATCAGAAAGGTATCAAAACATGATGAAGATTAAATTTACGAAGAAAAAAAAGTCCCCAAAAGAACATTTTTCGCTGTCAAATGAATAAACAGAGGTAAGAGCAATTACTCTATTGAGGGTGGCGAATGTAGTCTATTTACTCGAAGATCAAGATTTAATGTTGAACTGATGTGTTATTGAATGGCGTTAACTTTTATTCAAACGAAAAAAAGCCAAGTCTCTCGACTTGGCTTTCTTGAATGTGGCTCCCCTTGCAAGACTTGAACTTGCGACATACGGATTAACAGTCCGCCGTTC
>NZ_JBFSPI010000176.1:0-2321 GCF_041464685.1 Vibrio sp. 10N.237.312.B06 | reverse complement strand
AATCACTCATAAATTTGAGTCGAAATGGGTAGGGGTCGGCGCAGCCGAAAGGGCTTGTCCTTTCGGCTTGCTGGGCGATTCATTGCATGCTTTTATCTTTTCTTTTTCTGCGGTTCATTGCTGCGACAGCGTTCTTTCTACTCTTTGTGTATGTTGCTTTTTCACTTTCAAAGCGTTCTAGCTCTTTTTCATATTGAGCTTTGATATGTTGAACCTGGTCCTGCGCTGAACGTTCTAATTCAGAAATCTTGCCTTCTCGTTCAACGACTGAGTTTTCTCTTTCTATCAGTGACCGTTCTTGTTGTCTCAGTTTGTTGTATTTTGCTTCGAACTGTTGGTGTACGTCTTTGTATGCTTTGTCGTTTGCAGCCTTAACTGAATCTTCAGCCCATTTTTTCGATTCTAGTTTGAATGTTTGTGCTTCTTTCTCTGAGGTGCGTTGGTTTTCAATCGCTTGATCTTTAGCTTTTAGTGCAGCTTGGATTTCAAGGTTTATAGCAGAACGGTAAATGTATGTAGCTAGAAATGGAAGGATGATTAATCCAAGTGCGAATGTTCCAAAGACAGGCCAAAGTGCTTTAGCAATTCCGCTAAAAGTTTGATGATTTTGAAAGTCGTAAAGTTTGGGTTCATCATTTTGGAAACTGACCAATTTCCAGTTCCCATTTGCGGTTTCTGATAGCCAGTAATCCGTTATTAGTATGGCATTATCGAGTGTTTCAATGCTCCATTTTGCGCCATACCCTAGAGCGACAATAAGAACAATGAGTAGTCCGTATTTCATCGTAAATAAACCTCTGTGATTTCTGGTCGAAAGTGTCCCATCTCTTGAGAAACGATTTTTAATGCGTCATCTCGTGTGAATCGTTCTTGTAGCTCGCTCATTCGCTCTTGTGCGTAACTATGCCGCAAGCCGTGGCCTCCACGACTCCAATTCAGTGAGCGATTTGATGCAGCCGAGAATGAGTTGCTCCAATTTTTACCACCGGCAATGTCATAGTGAGACTGGTAGTTAATGCCGCGGTCAACGACTAACTGTGGCGATGAGATTCGATGTGCTTCGAGTCGCTCTGAAAGCTCTCTAGTCAATTGGATTTCACGTATCAAACCACCTTTTCCGTCTACGGTGTAACGCACACCATCACGTCCACTAAATTTTGCTTCATGCGCAGGTCGATCACTTGGCTGCCGTTCTGAGATTTGGCGGATAGTGTGAAGCTCATGCGCTCTTAATCCAGCAGCGTATGCAATCTCTGTAGCTAGTGAGTTCCGGGCATTTTGAGCATTTGCAACGATTTGTACTTGCTCGGTTGTGTAAGATCGAGAGCCTTTTATCTGAACATTTTCTGAATGAACGACAGCTAACTTTTCGTTCGGATCTAGCTTTTTAGAGACATACTGCATCATTTTTTGCAGTGCTTGACGCTCCATATCGAGTTGGCTTTTACCAACTTCGGCAGCGCGGTCAAGTAGGTACTCATGGGCTTGCAGAGGGGTTATTTCTTTCAATCCGCAGCCAAGCTCTTGATTCGCGTACTGTGCGATCTTAGGAAGTACGCTCTCGAAATTTCTGACGCTTCCAACAGAAGAAATCACACTTCCCTGCATCTGCTTCATTACGTTAGCAGCTTGCGTTTTTGCAACGGCTACGGGGTCTACGTTCTTTGCGAATTTAGCCATTATTTGCTAACCAACGTTGAACAGTTGAGTGGGTAACTTTGATTCTTTTGCTGCGTAAATAACGTTGTAGCTCTGCACCAGTTGCGCCTGATTGATGCAGCTCTAGCAGTTCAAATTTGTATTTGTCGAGGCGTGATTTTCTACGCTTGTAGGAGCGCTTTCGGAGTGATTTAGTTTGAGCTTTTAGGGCTAAAAGCTCTGATTGAGTATCGAAGTTAGCCATTTAAAACCTTGTTTGTAAGAACATACAATCTCAAAAGAGACAGCGACAACTTAATGCCTATTCGCCAGTTCCGCGTTGGTTAAGCGCGTGGATTATCTGACCGTTTTCCATTTCCTATTAGCATCAAAGTGGCTAAGACACTTTCCTCATTTTGGGCAGTTGAGAGACTGATTTCGCTAGAGAGCGAACTTGGTTTTGAGCTGTACCAGTGGACAGTTATCGACTCGCTATATGCTTTCGATACTCTGTTTATTTTTAGATTGAACAGGGAAAAACAAACTCGCTGAAAGTAGCGACACACTATAAAACTGATTCACATCGTTGAAATCATTGTACGGTTTTCGAACAAAAAAACAATCTGCGTTAAAAAATGTGCGTGAAATCATGGTAAGCCATATAGGACAAGGGGAGGCTGTGT
>NZ_JBFSPI010000175.1:0-2362 GCF_041464685.1 Vibrio sp. 10N.237.312.B06 | reverse complement strand
ACAACGGTATGCTAAGAACAAAAATGCCGTTCACTCTTAAGTGAACGGCATTAGAGCCTAGAGCTCCGTTTTTATTTGTCCCGCGTTAGCTTAGCTTTCTCGTTATGTGTGCTTTCTACTTTCTGCTATTAGATCGTCCAGCTATTACCTTTCTCTACTACATTATTTTCAGACGCATAAGAGTTGATAATGGTAAAACTCGACTCCGTAACCTGTTCTGGGGCACGTTGAGCACCTTGATTCATCGAGGCTGTCTCATGGTATTCACCTCCACAGTCACACTCCTCACAAACCTGCTGAAGAATATGTACGAGTCGTTCTTGGTTCAGCGGTAAAGGGTTCCCTTTAATCGCCACCGACTTGAGCGCGTCGGCAGACACCTCATCAAACTGGGCTTCACAGACACCAAATTCCAGTAAGCTTGGAAGCTTGAGCGTATCCAACACTTCAGACAACCAAGAAATTGCCTCTTCCTCTGTTGCTTCTACGTTACCTGTCACTATCTGAGAAATTCGCTGATAACGCGCTAGGATGTCACTCCTCTGCTGCTCCTTCGCAGCAGCTATATTCTCTAACATCACAAATGGTGCTAAACGTGCAGTTATCACACTATGAGGAGCCGAGATTTTGCCACCTAGCGCAGAAGCTAAACCATGCGCAGCGCCAAGTTTGGCGTTAGTTATCGCTATTCCCCCTAACATAGAGGAAAACGCGAGATCAGAACGCGCTTGAGGTTCATCGTAGATACACGCCTGAATGACAGAACCACTCAGCTTACGTAAGCCTTCTTCACAGATCATATCAGTCAGTGGGTTCGGTTCACCGCACACATAGGCTTCCATTAGATGGGTAAATGCGTCCATAGCACCTCGCCCCGATAAATACAGATTCGTACCATGAGTTAGGGTTGGGTCAACAATCGCAACGTCAGCCAGCATGTCTGGGTTTCTAAGGCTGATTTTTACTTGGTCTTGCCCTGATTTCAGCACCGCGTTTTTAGTGACTTCTGCACCTGTACTCGCTGTGGTTGGAATCGCAATGAACGGAAGCGGTTTGGTTTTAAGAGGGACATTACGCCCAACGACTTCAACATAGTCATACAAACTACCTTGGTTAGGTAAAACCGCGGCTAACGCTTTGCCCATATCGATGGCGCTACCGCCCCCCATAGCGACAACCATATCTGGCTTAAATCGACGTGCAGAAATAGCAGCCTCCTCAACCATTTTGATATTAGGTTCACCGGATACGGCAATGTGTTGATAGCGCATACTCTGTGCATCGAGATAGTCAGTGACTATTGAAGTGCGCTCTAATGTATTGCCAGTCACCAATAGCACGCTGTAACCGTATTGATTAAAGAGAGACAATGAAGCGGAGAGTGCTCCATCACCAAAGATGATCTTTGTAGATGTCATAAATTGAAACATGGTGCCTCCTGCGCCTATGACCGAACAAAACTGCGAACTCTTGGTTTTTAGGAAATTGGTCTCTTGGATTTCACATTTGAAATTTGAAATTTGATTTTCGTATTTACAACACAATCTCGGCCCCCCAAATAAGAATGCACTAAAACATCATTACTTTAGACTGCTTACAGAATATGGTTCCATACCTAGATAAAGGATGCCTCGTTCTGCGTTTGATTTTTTTGACAAGGTGCAACTTGTCGCACTAAATATCGACTAAAGTTGCAATCTTAGGGGTAATTCACATACTAATATTGAGGGTAATTCGCGATGACAGTGGCCAGTAAACAAGACTCTAGCCTTTTATGATTAATATTTGCGCTGATAGGCAAAACCTATCGTATTAAGAGGCAATTCCATCTTTATTTCCCCATGCCATTGAGGCATAGTTGGTTTTAAGAAATTTTGAGTGGCATTGATAAAAGAATAGTTAACATAAATGAGTTAACGAGCCTCATCCCGTATTTAGGAGAAATTAAATGTTTGTAGTTATTTTTGGTCGCCCTGCTTGTCCATTCTGTGTTCGCGCAAAAGAGCATGCTGAAACTCTTAAAGCTAAACGCGATGACTTCAACTACCGTTACGTTGACATCCACGCTGAAGGCATCAGCAAAGCTGACCTAGAGAAGACTGTTGGTAAACCTGTAGACACAGTTCCACAAATCTTCATCGACCAAGATCATATTGGCGGCTGCACAGAATTTGAAGCATACGCAAAAGAAAACCTAGGTCTTTTCGACTAAGCTGGGATTTCTCAAACGAAAATCGAGGCTAAAGCCTAAACAGCTGATAGATAAAATAGTTAGACTGTATGATTGATATAAAGCCCGCTCATTGTAGCTAACACTGATCATTTAAGCATTTTCCTGATCAGTTGAACGATCCTACAGATG
>NZ_JBFSPI010000174.1:0-2676 GCF_041464685.1 Vibrio sp. 10N.237.312.B06 | reverse complement strand
GCTGATCAGATCGTAGGTTCTTGATTTAGTTCCATTGAATTACGCAACAAAGCCACCAGTAATGGTAAAAGTAACTATACGTGTCAGGATCTAATGAGCGATATAGAAAAACAAACTAAACAGGCTCAAGCGTTAGAGCATGCTCTTACAGAAACAATTCGCACATATAATATTTCTGAGGCTAAAATTTATGGTGACTTTATTGCATCCGAAGATAGTGACCTTGCCTTAAAGGCCCAAAATATCGTAACAGGTCTAAAGAAATCGTTCACAGATACAAAAGATTTACAACAAACCAACCCCAATAGCTATGTGCAAGTTCATTACTACTTCAAAGATGAAAACGGCGCTAGGAATTGGTATAAAAAGGTTTATATTTCTTCTCTAGGTACTAATCAATCAGCAAAGCAAACAACCACAAAAATGAGCGATGATTTGTTAACAGAGGTGGAAGTGTTGTCTGAGTCCACATCGGTTAACCTTTCAACTCAGTGGGGTGTTTACAACAATACTTTTGATATTGCTAGTATTAACAATTTTAATAGCAGCATCCGTCCGGGGTGTACATTCACAGAGAAAATCATTATTAAAGATGATAAATTTGATAATGTACTATCTAACATTGCCTACGATGGTAATATACACAACTTAGCAAATTGTCAATCTCTGGATCTAACAAATAAAATAGTCTCTAGAACTACTTCAACTTGGAAATATAACAAGAGTATCAAAGAACAATTAAATCGTACTTATGTCGACTGGAATGAGCATACTTTTGGAAAAGGCGATGACTTTGGATTATCGACAGTCGTTAATGTTAAAAGTCATTTAAATAGTTTAGATACTGAAAATATCAAAATAAACATTATGGGTAGATATAAAGATTACTCTAGTAATGAATTAGGTGACGCATCTAAGGTCATACGGTCAAAGATAGTTAATGATCAGAGTAAAGAAATCACCTATTGGAAAACACTCTTTCGTGCATCTCCGACGACATATTCACGAAGAATAACATCGTCAGATCAAACTTCTGTATACGAAAAAAGTACTGACGGAACTAATTGGGTAGTATCGAGTAAACCGTAGTCGTTAAGTATGTATATAATTGATGGGGTGGGTTGCTTAAATGTCACGCCCCATTCACTTCTACTAAAAAATATCTTCCTATGCCCACTAGAACCTCACTTTCAGCTGCTAACTCTGAAATAAGTAGTGACGTACCGTTTACTCAGAGATTTGGGTACTCGAATTTCAATCGTAGGCAAGGCTTTCGAAATAACCATTGGGAGTACTCGTATGGATGTATTTTTGCATTTACTTCAAACAAGTGATGCTAGGGCGCTCTTGGAATTTGAAGTAGACAATAGAGATTGGTTCGAGATGTCTGTACCACCACGGGAAGAAAGTTTTTATTCACTTTCAGGTGTAGAGAAGCAGATTGCTAGTTTTTTAGCGGAATATGAAAGTGATGAGATGATTCCTATGTTGATAAAAGATGAACAAGGGATTATCTGCGGTAGGATTAATGTACGTGATATCGACCAGAACGCTGGAAGTGGGGAGCTAGGTTATCGAGTAGGTCGACCCTTTGCTTCAAAAGGCATTGCGTCTAACGCGGTGAGGAAGTTACTTATCTATTTGGCGGAGCACTCTTCCCTTAAATATGTGGATGCCTATGCGTTAGTGGGTAATGTTGGCTCCAACAAGATTTTATCCAAGGCCGGTTTTGGCTTAGTTGAGCGTGTAGAGAATTACGCGTTATTCAAAGGGAAAAATAAAGACGCTAATCATTATCGTAAGGTGTTAGTTGAGTAGCTGAGTATCAGTGCTTTATTCATTAGAAGCTGGCAGCTTCCTTCTAGCCAGCTTATAGTTTTATGTTGCTTAAAATAGATCTTTAGGTTTACAGCCACTTATTAGTTTTACATTCACTTCTGAGGCTTGTTGCGTTCGATTACGCTAATAGCGATAGCCAAAAACAGAATATCTTTCACTAGGAAGAAGTTAGTGACTAAGATGCCATCCGATACTTTCCAAACGTTTGGCGTGGTGACTAGAAAGCTCAGTGTCACAACAAAGATAGCCGCTGCTGCAATACCTGAGTAGAAAGCAATAGTCTGCTTCTTAAATCCCACGATCAATCCAATCGCGACGATGATCTCTGCACCACCCACCATGTTAGACACTGCTTGTACCGAGAATAGATTGTAAAGCCAGTTCATTGCTGGGTGGTTTGCAATTAAAGGCTCAATTAGCATCGCTTCAGTTGGCGTAAACTTGTAAATACCAATCCAAGCTAACACTAATGCTACACCAATCACGCCTAGGTTGTATCCGACATTACTCTGTTTTAAATCATAGGTTTGAACATGCATAAAAGTACTCCATTTAATAAAATCTCTGAATATGACCGCAAGAGTTCAGATTAAATTTCGCGTTGAGAGTAATACTTAATATATTTATCTAGAGACTCAATAGATGGTGATTTATTGTTTTGATATTAATGCGTAGGCTAGTGATGTTGAACACCAAAGTCATAGGTTGGCGATAGTGCTGTTTAGCAGGTACTACGAGCTTTCTAATTTTTAGGAATTTGGATTAGATTACGCTGATGTGCACCCTAATTAAACATTGATAAACCCCCAGCTCTGCTGGGGTGACTCGCATAGGTTT
>NZ_JBFSPI010000173.1:0-2934 GCF_041464685.1 Vibrio sp. 10N.237.312.B06 | reverse complement strand
TTTTAAAATCAGTATTATTAAGGCTATCCATGGCGATTTTCTGTAAGAGTTCGACGGTCTTAATTAGATCATATTTTTACTTTAATTGGTATAAAACCGCTTTGATGCGGTCACGCACTCGACCATCACGAGTTGAATCGTGCTTATCTTCGAGTTGTTGTTTCTGTTGAGGAGTCAGTATTATTTTAATGGTGTGTAGCATGATCCTGATTTTCTGAGAAATCAAGCATCTTCAATGATCACGGGTATATCACGAGTGGAATCGTGTATCTGTTCGAGTTCTTATTTCTTCAGTGGAGATAGAGTTACTCTCATGGTTGCGTAGCATTATCTTGTTTTTACAGAAAATCAAGCATGCTCAATGAGCACGGGTATAGTATTAGTGGGATAAAAGAAATAATTTGTCTATTACGAATAGCTTAACAAAGCCAATGGTTAAATTGGCCTTATCAATAATTAAGATGAAATTTGATGCCTATTTAAAGAGTAAATCTTAGATAGATATTTACTTGGGAGTAGTCGTAATAGAGCTCTTAAAGAAAAATAAACTAAAACTAAAGGATTTCTTGTTAGTTTTAGTTTGTAAACCTCTTGCATTATTTTAATTTCACTTTTTGCATACTTGAAGCCGCTTCTTCTTTCCAACATACCATTGCCAACTCTAGCACTAACTAATATAGTGTTTTGGTTAGCCAGCAAATAACCTTTAGCTTGAAGCCTTAGCCATAAGTAATAATCTTCCATAAAATAAAGGTGTTTATAACTACCAACATCAATTATTGCTTTTTTTCGGAATATTACAGCCATATGATTGATAGGGTTGCGTCTCAGAGAGTATGCTTTAATATTTTCTGATTTAGGTACAGCTCTAATTCTTGATGGTAATTTGTGGTCTGTTTCAAATTCGTTTATATTGCAGCTTAATGCCGCTACCTTTATGTTCAAGTCCATGTAAGCAACTTGTTTTTCGAACCGGTCTAGGTGGTTTATATCATCGGTATCAACTCGAGCTATTAAGTCATGACTGCACTCTTTTAACCCTGCATTTAAAGCATCTCCCAATCCTACATTTCTTGGCAAAATAACTTCTTTGATCGGTAGTTTTTTCTTCCACTTATCTAACGTTTCGTATAGTGCATCAGTTAAAGGACCATCATGAACAACAACTACTTCGTTGGCTTCAAGTGTTTGCCAAGCTAAGCTTTCGAAGCATTGCTCTAGATAAGCGGGCTCTTCTTTAAAGTATAGAGAGCATAATACGGAGAACTTCGAACTCACTTCTATCTTCCCATTCCAAATACTACAGTCTTAATTGTTAAGAGTAAAATCTTCAATTCCATACGCCAGTTTTGGTGTTTGATATAGTAAATATCATACTTGTGCTTCCAGACTGCGTCTTCAAGGGAAGCTCCGTATGGATATTTCACTTGTGCTAGACCGGTCACCCCTGGTTTTACAGCGTGACGGAAGCGATAGTATGGGATCTCTTTTTCCAAATCTTCAATAAAAACTTCTCGTTCGGGCCGAGGGCCTACCATTGACATTTCACCCTTATATACATTTATTAGCTGGGGTAGCTCATCAATACGAGTTTTGCGAATGAAGTTACCGATTTTAGTGACACGAGCGTCATTCTTGGTTGCCCACTGTGCACCGTTCTTTTCGGCATCATTACGCATTGAGCGAAACTTGATAACTTCAAATTCTTGGTTATATTGTCCAGTTCTTTTTTGTTTAAAAAAAATAGGACCTGGTGATTCAATTTTGATTAAAATTGCTGTTAAAAAAACTATTGGGATAGCGATTAAACCAATCATAAAAACAAACAGTAAATCGATGAGGCGTTTTTCATTGACGTGTCTTTTATTTGACAAAATAGAAAATGCTTTTTGATGAAGAAAGTACCCGCTGTGGAGTAGTTCTGTTTCTGTATAACCAAGCGTTCTATCAAAGTAACTGACTAATGGTTCAACCCAAGCTCCAAGTTCAGTTGCCCCAATTAAATATGCTCGCTGCTCTTTTGATAGCTCAGAACTTTGAAAGTGACATAAAGTGTGCCCTTTGAAGTCTCGAATTGAATAATTGTTAATATCACAATTTATATCATGTTTTGAAAGTACTACCCTTATATTTTTAATGCAAATTTCAGGGCAATAAATGTGAATAACTTCCTTGTTTTCACTGCAAGTGGAGTTACATTCAGGGGGAGTGATATTGTTTGATGTACTTAAATGTTGATTGTCTCTATTTGCAACTGAAGTTTTCATTACGACGCCGTCTATAAAAATATTACATAAATCGATCTAGAGCAGATTATAAGCGATTTTTACGTTTTAAGAAACTCTCTTATTTATTGGTATGATTCTAGATTCGTATGTGAATTGCCCTCTCTTATTTCAGTTTTAAGTGGCTTTGTGGCCTAAATCAGTTGAACCTTTTTCGAGTCTTGCGCTCTGATCCTTTATGATGGTTAGATCTGTGGTTACATGGGTAAGTCTAAATTATCGAGTCGATAAATCCTTGCACTGCTCTCAGCAGCATACAAAAAAACTCGTTTCACCATTAGTGTTGTCGTGATAGCCAAATCACTGAATCGACTTGGCCTCTCGCGCTTATTCTTTTTGCTTTGTACCCAACCGCTTATCGCCTCTTCATCAACCCAAAAAGTCAGAGAGTCACGGTTAATGAGCGATTGGTTGTATTGCTTCCAGTTATTTGTTTTATAACGAGGTTTAGGTTTAGGTTTAGGTTTGTGAGATGGAATAGAGGTAGCTGTTCAAATCGTAGGTTCTTGATTTAGTGCCACGGAATTCCGTAACAAAGCCAATTTAATTATATACCCGTGATCATTGAAGATGCTTGATTTCTCAGAAAATCAAGATCATGCTACACACCATGAAAATAATACTGACTCCTCAACAGAAACAACAACTC
>NZ_JBFSPI010000172.1:0-2991 GCF_041464685.1 Vibrio sp. 10N.237.312.B06 | reverse complement strand
CATCTGTAGGATCGTTCAACTGATCAGGAAAATGCTTAAATGATCAGTGTTAACTCAATGAGTGGCTTTTTGGTCTTTAGGTTTCGAAGAAGTTTAAGCTTGTTGTTTCTCTAGCTCAGCTTCTTTCACTTCGTCTTTGATTAGAGAATCAACGATTACCGCACATGCTGCATCACCAGTGATGTTAAGAGCAGTACGAATCATGTCGAAGATACGGTCTAGAGCGAACAACAGAGGTAGACCTTCGATAGGGATACCAGCTGCTAGAAGAACCGCAACCACTAGGAAAGAAGGACCTGGAACTCCTGCTTGACCAACTGCGCCTAGCGTAGAGGTTACGATGATAGCAACGTAAGCGCCCATAGACAGGTCGATGTTGAACAGCTGTGCAAAGAAGATAGCAACCAGGCCGTAGTAAATTGCATTACCAGACATGTTGATCGTCGCACCAAGTGGCAGAACGAATGAAGCCGTAGAGTTGCGAACGCCAAGTTCTTTCTCTACCGTTTCCATTGTTACTGGTAGTGTCGCCATTGAAGATGCTGTTGATAGTGCAACCGCTTGAGGCTTCTTCATTGCCACTAGGAACTTCTTAGCTGAAGTCTTAGTGAAGATTTGAATCATCAGTGGGTAAGCAACAAAGCCGAAGATAAGAATCGCAGCGATGTAAACAATGAACAGCTTGAACACGACCATAAGCGCGCCAAAGCCAAACGTACCTACTGCTTCAGCCATTAGGCCGAATACGCCAAGTGGTGCAATGATCATAACTTTGTTGATCATCCATACCATAGCGTCAACGATAGCATTTACACCGTTGATGATAGGGTCACGTTTCTCTTTTGCTTGTTTAGAAATCGCAATACCAAAGAATAAGCAGAAAACGAGAATTTGCAGAATGTTTGCTTCATTCAGTGATTGGAAAACGTTGGTCGGGATCATGCCCGTGATGGTTGCCCAGAACGTTGGAAGTTCGCCTTTCGCAGCGTATTCAGAAGAAAACATGCCTTCAACGCCAGACACATCGATACCACGACCCGGTTCGAATACTTCACCCATTACAAGCGCTAGTGCTACAGCAAGTGCAGACGTTAGTGCAAAGTAACCCAGTGTAACCACACCAACTTTACCTGCCGATGAGCTATTACCTAGACCTGCAGCACCTGAAATTAGGGCAACTGCGACTAGAGGAATAACCAGCATCTTGATTAAATTGATGAAGATTGCGCCCAGTGGAGCGAACATTGTTGCGCTGTCACCCATCATTGCACCGACAGCGGTACCGATGATCATTGCAATAACGACTTGAACGCCGATGTTGCTTAGTAAACTCTTTTCTTTTAACACTTCCATAACCTCTGTGCTACTAAATATAAAAATCCCAGAACTACTCACCAATGTATGATGTACCATTGGATTAATATTTCGCGACGAGTTTTACACGTATCCTTTACATTTATCAATATGAGCAGAGGTGAAAGTCTCCGAAAAACTGGTGGTCTAATGTCATTTGTTGATTTTGCACAACAATGCAATCGTTTGCCTTGGTTTTTTATTGCGATGTTATTTGTTGAATTTATAAAAACCTTTTCGCTGGAGATTTTGTGAATGATTTACAAGCGCTGGTATTGAAAACGTTCCATTAACATTTTGATTTCATTTACGAGTGTTTTTTGAACGCCTATGTTGGGGTGAATCCACAGCTACGTGTTGTGTGAAATTTAGCCTGAACTATGCTTAAGGTATCTATTTATTACCAAGATGTTACCTCTGCGCTTTAAATAAAACGTCTATCTAGCATCTCAGTTGTAAGGAGAGGGGCTATGACTTTTATATTAAAGTACTTGTTTGTGTTTCTTCTGTTGTTCAGCTCTGTGTTCGCTCAAGCCGATGATGTTTGGGTGATTGAGGTGAACGGAGGGATAGGTCCGGCGACCAGTGATTACCTCACTAGAGAAATAGAACAAGCTCACGATGAGCAAGCAAAGCTCATCATTTTGAAAATGAACACGCCTGGCGGGTTAGATTCGTCGATGCGTGACATTATTCGATCCATCACCACGTCACCGGTTCCGATAGCAACTTGGGTTGGGCCTGCGGGTTCACGTGCTGCGAGCGCGGGGACGTATATCTTGCTAGCCAGCCACATTGCTTCGATGGCGCCCGGAACTAATCTAGGTGCAGCAACACCTGTGTCGCTTGGTGGTGGCAAAGCGCCTGCTAGTCCGTTATCTCCTCAAGACGACGCCAATAAAGATGACAACACGTCAGCGGGTGAGCAAGACGAAACAAAACAAGAGAACTCAGACCAAGTAAAAGCCACCACTGCGATGGAAAAGAAAGTCATCAATGATGCTGCGGCTTACATTGTCAGTTTGGCTAAGCTACACAATCGCAATGAAGAATGGGCAGAAAAAGCGGTAAGAGAAGCGGCGAGTTTAGACTCAGAGAACGCACTCACACTTAACGTGATTGATTTTATTGCCAGCGACCTTCAGCAATTGGTTGAACTGAGTAACGGACGCGTCATCACCATCAACGGGGTCAGTCAGGAAATCCAACTTAGTGATGTTGCTTTTGTCGAGCGAGAACAAGACTGGCGATTTAGTTTGCTGTCAGTGATCACGAACCCGAACGTTGCATATATTTTGATGCTCATCGGTATCTATGGTTTGCTCCTTGAGTTCTATAACCCTGGCGTCGGGCTACCGGGTGTATTGGGGGGGATCTGTCTGTTATTGGCAATGTACTCCTTACAAATGCTGCCGGTGAGTTACGCGGGCCTTGCTTTAATCCTATTGGGAATTGCTTTGATGGTCGCAGAGGCCTTTAGCCCCAGTTTTGGCATCTTCGGTTTGGGCGGCGTCGCTGCGTTTACGCTCGGCTCGATCATGTTGATGGATACCGAAGTGCCGGGTTATCAAATCGCATTGCCGTTAATTAAACATTGATAAACCCCCAGCTCTGCTGGGGTGACTCGCATAGGTTTGA
>NZ_JBFSPI010000171.1:0-2991 GCF_041464685.1 Vibrio sp. 10N.237.312.B06 | reverse complement strand
GTTTGGCAACCGGGGGAAACTTGCCAATTCCACATACAAACTCGGCACCATGTAATGGGGTAATTTATTTGATAAATAATCTCTTAAGTATGACAAGTTAAATTTTGCATCTTTTGACTCCGCTGAAAGATAATAAGCTATTAATAGCTTATTATCTTTTGAGTCATTACGTGATGAAACTACAACATCTTTGAATAGACCAGATTCTAATAGAGCACTCTCAACTTCACCAAGCTCTATACGAAAACCTCTAATTTTTACTTGATTATCACTCCTTCCATTCAACTCTAAATTACCATCTAACAACCACCTAGCTGAATCACCAGTTTTATATAAAAGCTTAAACTCTTCGGATTCGTTTTCAGAGTAAAAAGGATTATTAATAAAGCATTCTGATGTTAATTCTTCATTATTTAAATATCCTAATGATAGAGCAAAACCGGATATATACAATTCCCCTTTCACACCTATAGGCGATAAATTTAAAAACTCATCCAAAACAAAAATTTTAGTATTTTCTAGCGGTTTACCAATTGGTATAGTGTTAACAACCTGATCTACTTTATAGGAAGCACACCAAACAGTAGCCTCAGTTGGACCATATAAATTCCAAAGGTCTATATTATGATTCAACATACACTCTGCTAGATTTTTAGATAACTCTTCACCTCCACATAATGTTTTCAATTTATAATCTAGGCTAGGCCAATGTTCATCTAACAGCTTCCAAGTTGCAGGGGTTGCCTGCATTATAGTAACTTTTTCCTTTTTAATAATATTACTAATTTCAATTCCATCAGACGTTTTTCCATGAGGCATTAATACTACCCTAGCGCCAAAAGATAAAGGTAGGAAAAACTCTAAGATTGAAATATCAAACGAAAATGGTGTAACGCTTAACAAAGTATCAGTTGCATCTAAGTTAAACCTAGATTGCATTGAATAAATGAAGTTAGATAGACTTGTATGAGAGCACTTAACACCTTTTGGTTTTCCAGTGGAGCCTGATGTGTATATAACATACGATAACTCATCATCTACACCACTAAAATTATCAAGTTCTATATTACATGGAGAAATCTCACCTAATTTATTTTTTAATTCTTCCTCATCTATACAAATAGCTTCATCACCAACAAAACTAAAATTACTTTTTATATTTTCCTTTGTGATAATTACTGATAATAAAGCATCATTAGAAAAATATTCAAGCCTACTAGATGGGTAATTTATATCTAATGGAACATATGCACCTCCAGCTTTTAAAATTCCTAATATTGAAACAATCAAGTCAATTTCTTTTTCTAATAAAACCCCAACCAACTTATTTTTCAAAAATGGCTTATAATTAATCAAATAGCGAGCTAACTGATTAGATTTTTTATTTAACTCCTCGTATGTTATTTTTTCATCACAACAACATACGGATATCGAATCAGGAGAAGCTTTAACTTGTTTCTCAAACAAATCAGTAACTTTTTGTGTTAGATCGAATTTTACAGCTGTATCATTATACGATGTCAATAGTTTAGATCTTTGCTTTGAATCAATTAATTCATAGTCACTCAATTTTAAAAATGGATTATTAGCCACCTCACTCAACAAATGGATGAAACAGCCCACCATATTTTTAATTGTTTCATATTTAAACAGATCAGAATTAAACTCAAACCAACCTGAAAGTTCATCATTATTATTTAAAATTTCTATTGTTAAATCGTATTTAGCATTGTTAACATCGACCTCAACATTTGAAACATCCAAGCCATCAAAGCAAGGTTCCACATCTGAGAAATCTTGTAATATGAATAACACTTGAAAAAGTGGTGAATGATTTAAATGACGCTCACTTACCAACCTTTCAACAACACATTCAAAAGGAACTTCTTGGTGATTAAATGCCTCAATAGTGGCATTTTTAACCTGATTTAATAATGCAGTAAACGTTGAATTCTTATAAATTTTAGTTCTGATAACAAGTGTATTTATAAAATAACCCACTATCGGTTCAATATCTATATTATTTCTATTAGATACAACCGTACCGACACAAATATCTTCTTCACCAGAATACCTAGACAATAGTAAGTTAATCACTGACATCAGTGTCATAAACAGTGTAGCTCTTTCTTTTTCACTAAATTTTAGTAAAGAAGATGAGACATCTTTCGGTATTCTAAACTTAACCTTTGAACCAGAATACGTTTGCTTTTTAGGTCGACAAAAGTCTAGTGGTAGAGAAATTAACTTATTATAACCCGATAAATTAGCATCCCAATAGGAAGCTTTGTTATTAAGCACCTCATCTATCACCCAACTTCTGTGACATATAGAATAATCAACATAAGAACACTTTAATTTCGGAAGTGGGCTGGGTAAACCTCTAGAAAACGAATTATATAGTGTTGTTAACTCCTTTATAATTATCTTGCTAGACCATCCATCTGTAATAATGTGATGCATAGTTAAACATAATACTTTTTCGTATTTACTTATATTAATAAGCTTTGCACGAATTAACCTCTCAGAGGATAGATTGAAATTATGATCAGATTCACTTTTAATCAAATTTATTATTGTTTTTTTTCTTTCTTCAGGTTTTAATCTCGTAATATCAATAATTGGTAATTCAATCGAAAATGGTGGCCTTATAACTTGTGATACACCATTATCATCCATTATAAAATTCGTCCTTAGTGATTCATGCCTCCTTATTGTTTCGTTTAATGCTCTTTTAAGGGCACCTAAATTTAAATCACCTACAAATTTTAATGAGCTTTGAATATTATAAGCTACCAATTCACTTTCAAACTGATCAATAAACCACAAACTCTGCTGCTGATAAGACAACGGCAAATGACCGACCCTGTCTTGTGGAGTGATGGTCAGCGGTACAGCCCCCATGCCAGTTGAGCCTAATGCATCAATCCGCGCACCCATTAGTTCAACGGTCGATGCTTCAAATATTGATTGAAGTGTTAGCTCTACACC
>NZ_JBFSPI010000170.1:0-3025 GCF_041464685.1 Vibrio sp. 10N.237.312.B06 | reverse complement strand
AAGTGATGAATGTTGAGGATAATCATAACCTAGTACCCAGTTTGCGACAAAACCGTAAAAACATCAGCATGGTAAGAAAGAGGAAGATAGCGGCTCTTGATGATGAGTACCGCTCGGTTCTTTTAAACGCTGGAATTAAAATGCTCTAGCCGTGGGTGGCTACCCAAGTCGTTTACTGATATTGTTAACCTTTTAAAGTATCTCCCGCTATTATCAGGAAGTTAAATGTGACTCGTCATCAAAAATCACATGCCTCTCTGCTAGTGCCTCAAATGCAGCAACATTTCGTAATTGTCACGAATGGGTCTGCATCTTCGGTGAAGCTGCGAAATCTCGGTTTAAACATTATCAATAGTTTGGTTTTATATGCATAGATTATTATCAACTAATTTAAATTTTGTCGATATTTGGGTGGTTAGTCCGGATGATATACTTGATCCTGTGCTACTTTCACTGTGTAGAGGGGTTGTAACTCGAGATGAATTAGAGCATATTGAAAAATTTAAGTTTGAAAAAGATAGAAAAAATGCTTTAATAACTCGTTTTTTTGTTCGTTCTGTTTTATCTTTATATGTTACGATTAATCCACATGATATAGAGTTTTGTTATAATTCTTACGGGAAACCAAAGATTAGAAATGCTTTTTTTCCTGTCCATTTTAACTTGAGTCATAGTCAAGAATTTATAGTCTTGGCTGTTGCTTTTTTTAATGAAATAGGCGTAGATGTTGAATTTAGCGAAAGCTGTATCAATTTTAAAGATATATACAAGAAATTCTTTTCCAAAGATGAAGTTGTTTTATTAGATAAAACTGATGATAGTGAAAAATTAGATTTGTTCATGAAGCTTTGGACTCTAAAGGAGTCTTATGTAAAAGCGGTTGGTGGAGGGTTGTCTATTCCATTAAATGAATTTAGTTTTAGTGTTAATAAAAAATCTAGAATTAATTTAAAGACCAATACATCTTGGGGTGAAGATCCAATATATTGGAGTCATTGGTTGTTTAATGGTATTCCAAGACATAAGTTAGCAATCACTATTAGGAATCCCCTATCTATAAAATATAATATTCGTTCTTTTCATATGGTTCCGTTTGGTTCTGTTGTAAATATGGATTTATTTGAGGAGTGTGACTCTTCTTGAGATAACAGACTCTTTGAAAACTCGAATTAATGATAATTTCCAGGTTCTCAAGCCTTCATCTTCAAGTTGATTCGGTATATTTGACAGTAGTGTAGTTATGAGGAATTTTATGAATAGCCATGAAATTGAAAAGTATTTTCTTACTTCTATTAACGATTGTTTTTATTGTAATTATATTTTAAACCATAATGAGCTGATGACGATTCGTCTTAATCGTTGGTATAAATCTGAAATGTCAATTAAGAAAATCGATCAAACCATATCTAATCTGAATTTATTAGATAGAGAGGTTGTATTGAAAACAAAAAATAGAGAATGTATCCTCGCCAATATTCGTATACATTTAAATAATTTAAGTAGTCATGTTTCAAAAATTATTATTAATTCCAATGAGCCATTTGGAAAGGTTATTCATGATAATAAAGTTGAAGTGAAAATCAGAGGTGTTAAAATTTTCAGCTTCAATAATCAGGATCTTGATTCTAGAAGGATAAGATGCAGACATCTAATGTCTTATGGTAGGACTTGCCGAATTGTCGATGATAATAACAACACATTAGCGGAAGTATGTGAGTACGTTATATAAATGGTTCTTCTCCGCTTAGACGAGCGATAAAAGGTTGTTATTAGTGTTAAATTAGTATAATTTAAATCTCTTTAGGTCTTATTCCTCGCAGCTTGCTGCGTAAATAGAAAACAAAGAGATGCGTTAGCGGGCGTTAGCGGGCGTTTTCATATCAATACCCCACGGCTTGCAGCGGGGATGTTTATTGTGAATTTTGTATTTTTCTTGATTATTAAAATTTGGAGGGCTAATGCTGAAGACTAGCAATAATAAAGAGTTTTTTAGACAATCTTTTGAGAAGCAAGAATTGAAGATCTTAAACCTTGAAGGTATAGTTTTTGAAGAGTGTGAGTTTATAAGTTGTGATTTTACATCTACAACTTTCTCTCAATGTAAATTTTTAGATTGTTCATTTAATAACTGTAACTTGAGTTTGATTAAAGTGCCTGATTCACGCTTTATTGATGTTGCTTTTTTAAACTGTAAATTGATAGGTGTCAATTGGGCAGATGCATATTGGCCATCATTCAAATTCGAATCGGAAATAAGATTTACTAAGAGTATCCTAACCGATTCTTCTTTTTTTGGTTTAACATTAAACGAATTAAAAATAGATGAGTGTAAATTACATGAAGTTGACTTTAGAGAGGCTGATCTTCAGAATTCTTCACTAACGTATTGCGACTTTCTTAATAGTGTTTTCGCGCACACAAATTTAAAGAATGTTGATTTTACTGAGTCATGTAACTATAAAATTGATATATTCAACAACAATATATCCCAAGCGATCTTTACACGATCAGAAGTAATAGGTTTATTAGATAGCTTAGATATCGAGCTTGTTGACTAATCTTATCCGGGCCTTGTTACGTAAATGGATGGAGCTAAAGGGCACGAATAAGCTTTGTTAATCCGATGTAAAAAAAATCGAAGCTCTGTAATCTTGATCCCACACTGCTTTATTCATTTTCCTTGGTACTGACAAGTTTCCTGAAGATTTTCTAAACAAGTTTTGTACAAATCGTCGGCAACAAGCCATGTTTAACGCGGAGTCGCCTGCATAAATTTGTTGCTCATCTTCTTTAACAATGACATCCAACACCCAATGCTGCTGGTTCTCTATATGCCAAGGCCCTCCGCCACATGAAATGCAACACCCTACCTATTATGCAGCATTCAAGTGCTGCATAAATATATCGGGTTTTGTCGCAAAATTTAGTCTAACTACACGCGTACTGATTTTCAGATACAATTAGGCTGCTAGCGCATAAAACTGCTCCCAAATAGGTAAGCCTTCAGGGTTGTCGAGTTGCCCAT
>NZ_JBFSPI010000169.1:0-3156 GCF_041464685.1 Vibrio sp. 10N.237.312.B06 | reverse complement strand
CTCTTTACCATGCTGTTCAAAAAACACTCACGAAAGATCAACACGCCCTAGTCATTAACTACAAAAAGTAATCGCATCAGGCTGTGTGGCCACCAGCCGATCCCTAATCAAGTTGAATCTTTAGCTCATCACTTAAAAGTGATGAGGCGATTGATCACGTTTAAATTTTGGTGGTCCCATGTCTTCTAAACCAAACAGACAACGCATCGAACATATAGAGTTAGTATTTGAAATTTACTCCCACATACCGACTCAACGAAAAATTACAGTTAGTGAAATTCATGAACGATTAGCGAGTACTGGGATTAAGCGTTCGAAACGTACCGTACAACGCTGCTTGAATATTCTGACGGATTACCTAGATATTGAAAAAGACGATAGAACCCTGCCCTATAGCTATCATCGAAGACCCCAACCCGGTGTATTCATGGGCCCTAAAGAATCTGTACTTCTTGAGTTTGCTTTTGAGAGTTTAAAAGCAGCACTTCCTGAAAGTTATCTACCAAGTATGCAAGGCGCATTTGCACCCTTTTTGCTAATGGACCACAACCAAGGTCCACGTATTGATATTCGATACACGTTAATAAACCAGAAAGAAAATTATGACGAAGCTCTTTTTGACAAGCTTTGTCTAGCAATCTATTACCAGCGTGAAATTCGCCTCCATCTCAACAGCGAACAAACTCTCCAGTATGTCTGTCCACTTGGGCTTGTGTTAGAGAGTGAGGCCCTTCAATTGATCTACCAATTCGAAAGCCATGTTTGCGCCATCCCTCTCAATCAAATTCAAGACATCTACATCAGTACATTCGGGTTTACCTATCCAAAGGGATTTTCACTATCTGAGGTCATTACACCTAAACGAGAACCAACACTTATAGCCAAATGTTCAAACAACCACACAAGGAATGATCATGAAAAATACTAACTTACTCAGAACAACTCTCGTCAGCTCTATCGTTTTCGCTCTGACAGCTTGCGGAGGGGGCTCTAATAGTAATACTCCAACGTCTCCACCAGCCGACCAAACGCGCTCAATATCAAGCATGAGTGTTGTTAATGATGGTTTTCAGACCTTTAAGCCTCGCGCTCACGATTTAACTGGCTATCGAGCATATTCTATAGCAGCTACGTTCAATACGCCTTTAGATGACGGGCAAAGTGCTTACGTTTATGAGAACCCAGAAAACGGTGAGGTAAGCTCGATTAGCTTTGAAGGCGATGATGCTGAGAGCGTTGTGACTCCGACTATCGATATGATCGTCGACCTAAATACCACCTACTCCGCAATCAACATGAGTAATGTCACCGTCACCGTGGATGACGTGGTGTATGAAGGTAATTACACCCTCATACAGGACAAGAATACCGGTGATCTTTATCCATTGGTTGAGAGCAGCGTTCCTATCTATAAGAAGGTGGAAGCTGAACATGAGGCTTGGGTCACCAATACACGCTTTTCCCACAACGGAGATAGCACACGTATTTACTTAAGGCACAGTGATGAACTCAGCCTGCATAAAGCAGAGCTTGTTGATGGTACGTTTGTCATTTCTAAAGTCTTTGATGATTACTTCAGAAACAATGTCATTCTATCAACAGGTGATATTGTCACTGTTCCTTGGAGTGGTGATAGCTTAACGTGGGTAAAGCAAGACGGTACGGAGCACAACTTTAATTACGATACGTCAAAGTTATCTGTTCCATTTCTATACGCAGATAAACTCTATGCAATTCGAGATTCCGATGATGCACTGATTGAGCTTACATTGAATGGCGCTACCTTAGATCAAACCGATGCTCTATGGACCACCAATGGATACAGGCCCTCCTCCATGAGTGTGGTTCGTGGTGATTATAAAATGCATTCAGATTGCTCTGTATATCAATTCGATGACACAACAAAAACCATCACACAACTCCAACCATCTAAAGCACACAATGGTCACGTAGCCAATGCAGGCCAAACCTCACTGTACTGTATGTACTCAAGTACCGATGATAATAGTGCATTGCCTAGCTTCATGCGTTTTGATATTAGTAAGGCTAAACTTAACCAAACCCCTACAACGACAATCGATGCATCTAGTGGTACTAAACTTGATGCCAATGAACGAATGGCCGTCGTCAGCGACAACGAGCTGATGTTCTATCAATATCCAAGTGGAACCTTTACTGAGTACTACATCAACTTTGACGCTGGTACTACAGTGGAAAAAGAAGTGAGTTCAATAACGGCTATTAAGATGCAAACCGTCACTCAAAACTAATTATTTAGAAGGATTAATGAGGGCGATGTTCTGCCCTCTTTTTTTAGGTTCGAGAGCACCCAAAACTTCGTGTTCTATCGCCGTAGTGCTTGGTCTCAACCTTAGCCAAATAGCTGACTCGTTTAAACAAGCTATCCACCTGTTGGTCGAATTTACCTGAGTTTTTATCTAACCAATAGGTAGGGCTGTCTGGGAAATGGACTAAGGTATCACCTTCATTGGCTTTGATATCCAACGCTCGACACCACGCCTTCTTTATCATGTCTGATAAATTACCTTTTTGATCAAACCTTCCAAGAGAATGGTACACGTCTTTGTTCAATAACAAGACAAGGTGGTAATGGTGACTCAATGACGTGCTTCTTTCTTTACACCAAGCATATCGAACCTTACAACTACGAGCAGTCTGACCTTTCCTTTTTTTTCGACTGAGGTCAGCTTGAATCTGAGCATCCAGCGAAGCAATAAAGTTCTTGATGACTCCAGTATCATCGAACAATAAAGATTTAGCTAAACGTAAGTCTACTCTAATGGCTGTCGTGCGAGGGTGTTGTGTGACGGCTTTATCAATCGTGTCATACAGTTTATCAAGGTAGCTTAGAACTAAACCACCTTTTAGCTTTAAGATTGGCAATCCATTGAATGTATCATTGGTCGTTGTTTTAAGTTTTTTCATCATTATACCTTTGGGGTGAATGTCTCTGGTATAGGATGATTGGGAGTGGTTATTTAATGAGGTGAGTATCTTTATTGAATTGTGTTTGGTAAGTGTAAGTTGATGAATGGTATATACGTAATATTACCATACCGCAATAACGAGATATGAACAGGGGCTTTGTTGCGTAATTCAGTTAGAGACAGAGCAGCCCCATTTCGTGCGTTTCTT
>NZ_JBFSPI010000168.1:0-3163 GCF_041464685.1 Vibrio sp. 10N.237.312.B06 | reverse complement strand
ACTCTTTACCATGCTGTTCAAAAAACACTCACGAAAGATCAACACGCCCTAGTCAAAATTTTTGTATTCCGATCAAGTAAATAATCATAATCGCTATCTAAAGCAACACCCAGACACTTACCAAGTTCTAGATCACTTCGCTCAATTGCACTAATGATCGTTCCTTTACCATTGGCCTTATTACAGTTACCAAAAGCAACTACTTTGTATGGTACCCCTAAGCCTTTTAAACGCAGCTTCCAGAAGCTAACATCTTCAAAACCTTCGACATAAAACCACAGTGGCTCTTTTTTATTAAAGACTCTCTTAGCTTCAATAAACTTTGAAGTTAGAGGGAATGATACACCGTTAACCACAACAACCTGATTCATGACTAGATCGCTATTTCCTTACAGTTATTCATCCAGCCATTCATAACTAGGCCTGGCGAATGGGTTGCAATTACAAATTGATGTTCAGGAGCTATACTTGTAATGTCTTTGATAAGGTTCTCTTGCCAGTTAATGTGCAAAGCAACATCTGGTTCATCTAATAAGAACATCGATACTTTATCTTTATACAAAAAAACAGAAAAGAATAAATAAATAATTGTCTTCTCGCCTCTTGATAATAAGTGCCATGATATTGGCGTATCGTTAGCGCTATTCTTTAATGTTACTTTATTATCATCTTTATCTTTTACAATTGATTTTCCTGACTCACTAAAGTATATATTTAGTAGAGAATACAAATCAGCAATTGATTTTTTATCATTAATTACTTTTTTATACCTAGGGTCATTTCTATGACCATCAAAATCCCCTACCCCTTCAAAGTCATCAAGAATTTTCGAACGTTCAGAGTCTATTTGAGATTCGCGAATTTGCATTGCATCTCTTATATAAAAGAAGCGAGTATCAATTGATGTACTATATGTGGCCCAGAATTCTAAATTTGGATCAATATTACTATTATCCAAGTTATGCATTACTTTTCTATCTTCTTGAAATAAAAATGCGTTGGGTCTTTCTCGTAATGCCTTTCTCCCCTCTTCTATTTGTTCTTCCGTATAACTATCAGGAAAGTCAAAAGCATTAACAAAACCTTCCCCTTCAATATTACCCTTCGAAAATACTATATGGTTAAGAGCCTTGCCATCATCGTAAACCTCTTTAACTTCATCGATTAACTTCTGGTTATATAATACGGTATGAGGTCCATTATCTTTTCTGTACTTAATAATCGAACTTTCTATTTCTGTCTGTTTTTCTTGAGGTACCGGAGGAAGAGCCATCGATTGAAGCACAATATCGTTCTCTAACGTACACTCAGAAACCCACAACCTATTTTTTGATGTGGTTAAATATTCGGCTGATTTAAAGTTCAGTGAGTCATAGATGATATTAAGTATCGAACTTTTCCCAGAACCATTAATACCCGTTAAAATTGTCACATTCTTTGCAAAGCTTAACTCAACTGAGCTATCACTCCACAAATTCATGACTTTAAATTCTCTTAAAAACATACTCACCTTGCCTATCTAAGGCACCTACTGACGACTTTATCGCCTAAACACCCAACGAACTACTATAACGCCCAGTTAAGGTGTTAACACAACCGGAAAAACACCTTAATCCAACCACTGTTTCCAATGACTAACAATACCACGCAACCTACCAACACAAAAGATATCGGCTCAATATAATTGCAACCTTTAAACTAAAATCAGTGCTATTAGAAATAACTCCAACTCATCTATCAAATTCACTATCTTTTTAACCTTCCAGCAGCTAAACCACCACATTACGTAGTTATGTCAAACCTTACGAGCTATGCCTCAGCTTCTAATACTTTCGTCATTTGCTCTTCTTGCTCATACCTTCCCTGCAACGCCAAAGCGGCTACACTGCGCTTATCCACCAAGCGTTTAACCAACTTACCTGAAATAGACTAGTACTTCTTAAAGCGTGAGAAGGTAACCGGTAAGGTTTGGCAGAAGTAAGCAAAGCGGGTTTCTTGTGTCCAGCCTATACGGCCACCATCGCAGCATGGACAGGTTCTGCTTGCTCGGTTCTTGGCAATGTATTTACCGCTGCCATTACATTCAGGGCAAACTTGGCCGAACAGATGAGTTGCCTCTGTTACCACCAAGGCCTCTAGTGCTTTGTCTAGGTATCGGCCTCGCCATGTTTCCATTAGTGTGTTGGCTTCAATCAGGGTGACTTGGTATAGGTTTGTCTTGTAAGCACTCAACCAAGGCCAGCGATCCCCCACTACGCTGCGAGAATCCGTTACCGACATCGTGGAAATCACTTGAGTCCAGATCGATGATCGCTTGGTAACGCAATTTTATGTCTAAAACAGATATCAGCAAGTTTGATGAAGTAATTACTTTCCATCTATCTCTAACTGCTTAGGGCTCCACTTACCTTCATGAATCGCTGAATTCACGTCTCTTCTTGGTAACCAACCCATGGTTTCAAGTTCTGGCTTATCTTTGAAGTGGTCAACGTAACCAATGCACAGGTACGCCACAATATCGATGTTTTCTGGTATATCTAATGCGTCTCGCAGTGTTGAGTCATGCAGGATACTCACCCACCCTAAGCCTAGGTTTTCGGCTCTAGCTGCCAGCCATAGGTTTTGAACCGCACACACGGTGCTGTACAGATCCATCTCTTGTTTGATGGTTCTACCTAACACGACCTTTCCGGTTCGGTTGCGATCGCAAGTCACGCAGACACCGATCGGTGATTCGACGATGCCTTCCAACTTTAGACGCTTATACATTGCCTGCTTTTCATCGGTGAACATTTCCGCGGATTCCGCATGAGCCTGATTAAAACCGGCTTTGATTTGTTGCTTGGTTTCGATATCACGGACAACGACAAAATCCCAAGGCTGCATAAAGCCAACACTGGGAGCATGGTGCGCTGCGGTTAGCACACGCATCAAAACGTCTTCTGGGATCTCATCAGGAAGAAACTGACCACGAACATCTCGGCGAGAAAAAATCGTTTTATATACTGCATCGCGTTCATTCGGCGTAATTTCCATACATCCCTGTCTTATCGTCGTCTTATTGAGCCAGTATTATCCAACTAAAGTGTCTATGTTGCTAGGGCGTGCTGACCTTTCGTGGTTAAATTTTGTTCGAGATAAAAGCGTTTTAATCGCGGCGAGG
>NZ_JBFSPI010000167.1:0-3198 GCF_041464685.1 Vibrio sp. 10N.237.312.B06 | reverse complement strand
CTTAGAGGGCGTCACCCAATAAGCCTCCGGCTCCGCCGGAGGTCATTTAACTTTTGACAACTATCTTAAGCTTTTTATCTATTAGTGTTACCCCTGCATGAGTCACTGATATGTTTCCATCAGAATCAGTCCTCGGAGTCATCAATATACTACATTCACTTCCATCATTATTGAGAAGGCTAGCGGAAATAGAAGGTGATTGACCTTTTTTATGTTCGCTCTTTTTTATCTCAAAACGATAATATTTACGACCATCTTGTTTTCTTTCTTCAAAATCATCGGAACCTAGTAATATTATATATGGCTTAAGTTTTAGAAACTTTAATACAGCGAAAGAAATACTCAAAACAGCTGCGATAATCTTTAGGAAAATGACCACATAATTTAACGCGCCTTCTCCAATGACCGATTCCAGTTCTTTTAAGACAGAAGCAATGGCACCGAATATAACAGCTACAATAAACATCCAATCAATTTCATCTAAATTCATTTATTCTCCTTTACACCACCAAATCCAAGGTTCCATTATGCACATAGCCCCGCCTTAAACATTAAGGCTAATTCGAACCAAAATTTCCATAGTCGAATCGTTTGTTATATTTATTCTCTTTTGATACGAACTATAAATTACCAATTATTTTTTGAATTTCATCTGGATTTAAGTAGCTATTATTAACTTTACCTTCAATCAAAAAACCGTCTGCTAATATTTGGGATAATTTTTGAACAGACTTTTCATTAAAGAGCTTCGGATAGATCCGCGTATACGCATTGAACGTTGCCTTTAAGTTACGGTGGCAATCTTCAGCTGAACTGAGTGTTGTGACCTCTCCCGAATTAAATATAGGTATGAAAATTTCAAGTAGGTTGTTTTTTAACTCTTGCTTTAGCTTTCTGCGACTTGTGATTTTCTCGAGCCCAAGACCTAAAAAGAATGCCAGAATACCAGGGAGCCATCCATTCATGAAACTATGAAGTGAAATTTTCCACCACTCAATATCATTAATTATAAAATACACTAACTCTTCCTATTGCCCGTGACGTACTTGAAAAATATAACGCCTTAAACATCGAAACTAAAGACAAACCTACAATGCCGAATGTAATAAATTGTGTTGATTAATTTGTTAGACGAATGTTGCCTTCAGCAACGCGACTTGTTGCTCAAACAACCCACTATCAAATTGGGAGTAAGATTTAGCTATATTTACCCATTGAACTCCGGTTTCATCAATATGACGAAATTCAATTTGTAACGCATATTTTGAACAACGAAGAAAACCAAATATAAAACCTACAATCGTTAAAGTAACAACTAAAGCTTTCAACCAAAAAGGTGTACTCTCAAGAGTTGGGATTGCTAACCAAACTGCTCCGGAGAAAACAAATAACCAAAATATTATTTGACCTAGATTGTCGAGTAAGCCAAGTTTCTTAACTCTGACATTATTAATTTTTGATAAAGGATACGAATCTTTTTTAAAGCTAAACTCTTCTTGGCTTAGTTGAAAATCTGTTTCCTTGTACATTATTGCCTCCATTTTTATCAACACTCTTAAATGCTTTATTAGCTTTTTTGGGTTACATACTTTGCGTGAATATCGAGAACAAATGGCTCCACTAAAGCTATACATCGGTCTAGATCATCATCCGTTATATCTACTTTCTCACCATCTAAGGTATGACCATTTCGATGCACAAGGTCATGGCGTAACTCAAGTTGTTTTAATAGCTCTCTGCTGATATTAAAACGAATGCCAAGAACTTTTTTATAATACATTTCAACATCATTAAGCCGATGCCATACCAATGCTTTCATTGAATGTATCAAATACTCATCAATAGGGTTGTTTAAAGCAAAAGGAACCGTCACGGTAGCAGAACGAAACTTGTCATGGCTTGCTAGTTTTCGGAGTGATTCTGGAGAATTAGTAAGTTCAAAAATGAACAAGTTTGAAAGATACTGTTCCATTAAGCTTATCACGTTCGAAAAATACAATTGGTTGTGAAAACTATCTCTACTTTGGGCTCTTATTTGCGTAAGTCCTTCAGTGAAAGTATTGAGATATACATCAAATTCCGTATCAGAACTCATTAGCATGGTACTCCACTCTAATTTGCTCTTTTAACGCTCCATCCTTTGTCTCAACGTCTAGCGTCCAATCAACACCAACATTGGAAGACCAAACATTAATGTTAAACTCATTACCTTCCTCGTCTTCAAACGAATCATAGTTTTCGCTAACACTATCCCTATAACGCTCTGCCACAAAGTTAGGAGACGGTACGCTAACAACCGTAACCTCTTCAGTACCGCGATAAATAAGTAGATAGCCACCGGAAATGGGTGGCATACAGTCATTACCTTCTAACGTAAACTTCATCATCTCATTTCTCAAAATACAAATACGTTTCGATTATAACAGCATAGTTTTAGGCTTACACCTTCAGAAAGCTAACGCCCGCTTAAGTGGTGAGTAGCGTAAGACCGATGTTTCTGCAAACCACCTTAAACACAGAACGCAACGTATAGTAAAAATGTCACGTGTTACGAATTAATCCTAAACAGTTCGATATACGGTTGTGCCAGGCTCAGAGTTTGGCCCCAACTTACTGCTAAAAACGAACAGACAACTAACTAAAATACCTATCTCGAAAAGCTGACATAGAAAAGATGCTGTCTTAAACACCAGACCTGAATCCATCCAAGGCATCGCTATTTCAATTAGCACAGCGGCTAAAACCAAAGTATACCCAACTCGTTGATGCCATTTACCTAACACTCGCGAAAAGTGATGGAAAGCTAACAGATAAAACACCGAAAAAAAAGGCATTATAAACCAGATGAGATACTCAAAAATTTCAATCAACGAGCTACTACCTTCGCCCAAAGTTGCCATTAGAATAGAGATAATAAAGTTGAGTAGCATGTAAAGAAACGGATATATAAGAATACCCAAGGCAAGATACCGAACTGATTTTTTAACTCCACTTTCCACTTGTGTTACCTTCTCTAGTTGGAGTGACGCATAACACCCAATTAAGTAGCTGACAACGCTACTAATACGTTCAAAATTACCACCAAAATCACTTAAACTGAACTGAGTTGAAAATCCCAAGCGTTGACAGTCTGCTTTAATTGCTTGTTGAACGAAGCCGCTGCGCGGCAGAGTAAAACGAGTACAAGCCATACTCTTG
>NZ_JBFSPI010000166.1:0-3655 GCF_041464685.1 Vibrio sp. 10N.237.312.B06 | reverse complement strand
CTAACAACGTCATCAATAGACAACCAGAGCATTAAGATTCTGTTACCTTAGCTAGCAACGAAGAACGGCTCCTAATCGGGAGCCGTTCTTGTGTCTAAATCTCACTTCGCACTAAGTGCTGTTACGTTAAATTGATACATTTTTATCCACAAAAATATTGAGTAAGTGGATCTCCCCCCACAAAATCAACCAGTTGCATAGTGGGGTGTTTTCCACTTCCATTATTGTCTTTTCAAACTAGCGATTCACTGCCTAGGCTATTGTTAACCAACATTTATAAGGCCTACCGTATGAATGAATCAAATTACCCGACTCTGATGCATGTCGAAAACATAAATAGCCTAGAAAGTTTACTCTTCGATAAAGACGCAGAAGGACTCCACCTTTTTTGCAGCTTTAACCGCGAAGAACTGAACCCTGAAATAATAAATAAATTACAACATAGTCAATTTAATTCTATTAGCTTTAATAACGCGAAAGCAATTTACCCCGACGGACCTAGGGACACATGATTTTTTTGTAATGATCAAACGCTAAGATTCTAGATAAAATAGGTGTAAATCTGGATTCGCACTAAGTGCCGTTACGTTAAATCAATACATTTTTATCCACAGAAATAGTGTTTAAGCGGCATTAATCCAACGAAAACAATAAATTGCATATTGATTATCTTTTCATGTTGACTGTTACATAAAAAAATCCTCATCGTTAATGATAAATTTTTTTTCATAATCAAAGCATTTGATGTCCTAAATCACAATGCTAAAAAAATCACACTAAACCATCAATGGCTACTAGAAATTCGCCACTTAAAATGCTCTTTGTAGTGAATAGAGGGCCGATTTTACACATAAATAACGAGCTTTATTTTGAACTTCATTTAGCGAACGAGTTAATCCTTAAAGAATAAAATCTTCTTTCCCCATGCTTAAAAACGCTTTAGAAAATCCTAGTGTTGTCAACCTAACTCCATCCCACTCAACAACACTGTTATTGATTAAACCATCTATAATAAAATCACGAGCCCTCTGAGAGAGGGCTCTATGAATACACCTTGAGTTTTCAAATGAACTTTCGATTCCTATCAGTTGCCCTTGAAACAAAAATGATGTTGAAGAACAGAGTTCCTCAGGCATACCTACCATTGTTAGAGTTACACTTTCAGGAGACACAGTGTAAAGTTGAAATACACTAGAAACTTTTAGGTAATAAACTACTTCTTCATTACCTCCATTGGCTCGCCACTCTCTCAACTTCGTCTCAGCCTCAACGTATCCAGAAAGGAAACAAAGCAAAAAAACAAATGCAATTTTCACCATGCAGTCACCAAAAGCCAAGACAATATATTTAAATATAGAACACTTACAGGATGGCGCTCTCGTATCTAACTCTGGTTTTTGGGAAATGATGTTTTGCATGATGAGTGGCAAATCGAGAACCATTTGAAGATCAAGAAGCTTGTGCAACCAAAAGCTAACAAACGGTTGTTCAAGAGTGATTCGCAAAATTTGGGGTTGTAGCTAAACCAAACTTGAAGAATAGGTGTTGATTAAGTGGCGTTACGTTAAACAAGGGGAAAATGTACACGTCTTAAATCTGAACTATACTCATAAAGCAGCAATGATACGTTTTTATTCCTTTGACAAAAAAGCCTCCGAATTAAAAGGCATTTATCTAACAACGTCATCAATAGACAACCAGAGCATTAAGATTCTGTTACCTTAGCTAGGATTCACCTGCGCAACGAAGAACGGCTCCCATATGGGAGCCGTTCTTGTGTCTAAATCTCAGTTCGCACTAAGTGGCGTTACGGTAAATACCCCAACAATTTCTACATCTGTTCACATGCAAAATTAAAAATATTAAGCAGTATTTTTACATCCCAATCAGGTAATAAAACCCAAATTGCACTAAATCCCATGAGTAGAGGCATGGTGAAATCCATAATGATCCATCTTAAGCATTGACTTCGATTGTGCTTCCAAAACCCTATTTCGTAGCGACGCAAAGCAACATCCATATAACCCAAAATCTCATCTAAACTTTCAGTATTCATTCCCCCAAGACTACCATTGTTACTTTCTAAACTTTTCTTATAGCCTTCAATGACATCAACCACATTTCCCGACCACCAAGAGTGAAGGGTGGATTGACGCTCTTCACTGGTAATTGGTTCTAGTATCGTTGAACCCATTCTCATGGAGTAACTAGCTATAGGAATTCTGAGTCCAGTTAGTCTTAATCGGTTTTCTTTATAATGATCTATAGTTGACCAAAGAAAATGAATAATGAAGTTACATAAAGTTAAAATGATTACGATATGAATGAAATCTTTGTTTATATTGACAAATTTAACACCAAAAAAAGAAGAATCATTTACGGAAATTCCCGAAGACCCGATCGTAAGAAAAAAACCGATCATAGATGTAATAATTAAGTTCCTACGAATACGTTGACTATTGCTGTCTAAAGGCTCGATATTTGGTTTTAATAAAATGTTTTTAAATCTAGTGTCACTCATGTGTCAGTCATTTTTCTTACAGATTTTGTGATAAATAGACTATCACAACTAAAAATCCGTCACTTTGACACCAAGGTAGAACGGCTCCCAATTGGGAGCCGTTCTTGTGTCTAAATCTGAGTTCGCACTAAGTGCGGTTATGGTAAATAATCGCTTTGTATTACAATGTAATCAGAAATGCACTGCACGAAGCTAACTCAAAACAGTTGCCTAACAAGAACGATGTATTGGTTTGGAGGTCATTGTCAACGTGATCTTTCTTCTTAGTTTTATTTCCAGAGCCACCAATGTGAAATGTTTTTTATTTGATATAAAGCGAGGTAATGATGAAAAAGTTGATACTGTTACTTTCATGTTTTTCTTTTTCAGTAGCATCGAATAACAACACTGAATTTGTAATAACTCCTTTGGTACCAACGGAATTAACTTCTCCAAAGGTGTCTGAAAGTGAAGATTTAGGTCACATTTGTAAAAGTGTGGTTTGTACATCACCCTCAAAAGAACAAACCATTCCTCCCGTTGGGGACGTACCACCTCGAGAGGGAAATATCACCTTAAACGCAATCTCAGGATTAGCTTATATATTATCTTCTGGTAACGGATAGAAAAATGTAGATCTGATCCAGTCAGACTTGCCCCCCCTAAGAGAAAACTGCTATCAAACCTCTAAAAAACCGGTGTTCATTATTCCTATTATGTTAAACGGGCGAGTTAGCTACCAAAAACACACCTCAGAGCCCCTCAAACGCTCTTAGCAAAGATTTTGGACACTTGATCAAGGCGATATGCTTCCATAACGCCTTGTAAGTTTGTGACGCTTTCAGAGCGATTTACAGGGTGTTTTTAGCCAATCCCATTTCATCCATCTTTAGTGCCCAACTCCCCAAAAGGAATGTTTTTCTTATCCGGCCATCGAGTACCAGGTAAAAATCTGCCTTGCAGTTTTTACTTGGTGCTCGATGGAGACAAACGAACAACGTGGAGTGCGTCAGTCTCATTCGCCAGTTCTCTTTGAACTCATCAAGACCAAAGCGATCAGTTACATTCTGCTCTTGGTGCATACTGCCCCAAACCCCCGTCAAATTCGCTCAAGTCGTTTGTATTTTTTCGCTTGCTATCGCCTCGCTTTAAATA
>NZ_JBFSPI010000165.1:0-3673 GCF_041464685.1 Vibrio sp. 10N.237.312.B06 | reverse complement strand
GTGTGTAGCATGATCCTGATTTTCTGAGAAATCAAGCATCTTCAATGATCACGGGGATAACTCTTTTTAGCCCAAGAAGGTAAGTTTTGAATGTGGTCTTCCCAATCGACAACATCAATTTCGTATACCACTTTGTTACGAACACTTTCACCTGCAGCATGCATCTCTGATTTAGAACCCGTAATCAATGGGTGCCACTCAGGAATCGGCTTAGATTCAGATAGAAGACGGTAAGCACAAGTATCTGGTAGCCAGTGAAACTCATCGATTTTGTCACGAGTCAGCTTCAAACACTCTTCACCTGAAGTGAATCGGTTCGGGTAATCTTTACACGAACATGTTTTGTCGTTTAACCAGCTACACGCCACATTAGTGTAGTAAACTTCATCGCTATCTTCATCCATTAGTTTATGTAGGCAACACTTACCACAACCGTCACACAGTGATTCCCACTCGTTCTCGGTCATTTGCTCTAGTGTCTTTTCTTGCCAAAATGGAATCGTCATAGGATTACTTCTTACTCTTTTACTGGGGTGCGTGTTATACCGCTAGCCGAATATAAGTTCAAGAATAAAATCAGCTAACGCTCTTTCGCTATGCGGTAGAACTTTCTAAATCCGTGAGTATTTGAATAGCTTCGCTTGTCGTAGCCCCACATACCCAGCTTTCAGCTTTAAAGTCAAAACAGACCTGAGGCCTCTCTTTTTTACCAAATAGTTTACATAGGTTATCAACAGTAAGCTGCTTACAACGCTCACCAGACTTCTTTCCATGAGGATGAAGGGGGAATGAAGATGTAATACTAGGCGCTGTACAGCAAGCACCACAATGAAGACGGCATTCCATAATTGGACCTTAAATAGAATCAAAGGAAAGAAGGTGGGCGATTCTATCCTAAAAATGAAATTGGCCAAGTGAAGTTATTTAATATGTACAAAAAAGCACCTTATAAAAGGTGCTTCCAATTCATCAAAGACAGAATCTACTTTAAAATATCATGTGGCTTTGAAGACAAAAATTGCGGTGTCATTTCTGCTAAAGCCGCTTTATAGCGAGTCGATGACAATAAATCTCTAGCATCTTGCACTGTGAATTTAGCCTTCTGTCCTTGATCAACAATAGGCCCAAGCGCCATAATATGTTGAGCGCTTGCTTTTAGCTTAGGAGAAGTAACAGAAACTGTTTTGTTATTCCCGTCTTTAAATGATGCAATCACTTTCTTTGTATGGCCAGGATCAACTTGGTCACAGTTTGTAATTGGTGGGTGCGTCATAACGCCTGTTGATGATAAAAGTTGAACTACAGGCTTACCTTCTGCTATCGCTTTGATTTGACAATAAGTTGGGCTTTCACCTATCAAATTGTTTGTATTGTTAAACATGTACATAGTCCAGTCACCTGCACCACTACCTTGATCAGCTTTGTCGACATCAACGCGAGTCCAGCTATCTACCGCACCACTAAAGTCTTTTTTGACGACTAAATTTTGTGTGTCCGAAACGGCGTAAACTTTTTTACCTCCAATTTCGTATTGACCCACGTAGTCTTGGTTAAACCAATTAAACCAACCTTTCGAATCAATATGCCTTCCACGGTAAGGGCCATCAAACTGGTGAAGACTTGAAAATTTAGTCTTCGTTATATGGACAGATTTACCGGTAAAGTCGAGATCTGTGACTTCATCTGTGATAAAAAACGGTTGTTCAGTAAAGCTAATTGATGTGTTCGGAGAAACACCTTTCGATGAGGAGATATTGTAATCTCGGTAAGCGATGACATCGTAAGTATCAACATCCGTACTATTGATTTGCGCCTTACCTTTTACTACCTTAACCGCTTCACCAATCCATTTTCCACCATGTTTATTAAAGTAGCCTAAACGAACTGTTTCATCACTAGAGCTTGCATCAACCTTATAAGTTAAGGTTTGAAAATAACCTTGACTGTATGAACGGAAGAATCGCAGTTCATCGCCTTTCTTCGCTAGTGCTAATGCAGCCTTTTCATACTTGTCCGCTGCACACTGTTCTCCGTTTTCCGCACTATATGCCAGAACAGTACCATTGCTATTGATGCGGCAAACATATTGACCAGATAAGGCTTTAGAGTTAACTCGGCTGAGCAAAGCAGTCGCGTCACTACTGCTGACGGAACTGTTTGTCGAGAATTCCCCCAATACAGTATTAAAAGGAACCAGTTGAGCTTGTGAAGCTGCAGGTAATTTAGCTACAGCATAATCTAGAGCTATAAAGTCTACTTTTGCTTTTTGTAAACTTCCTGCCGCATAATTTACCAATTCACGAGCTTGAAAATAACCTTCTAGATTTGGCGACGCATAAACAGAAGTACCAAGAGTGGCAAGGATAATACCTATAGATAATTTCTTCAAAACTTGACTCCTACTACTTCGCTTTAAAATTGCTTGGAGACTCAAATCCTTTACCATCAACGGATAGGAATTTGTAGCCTTTCAATGTTTGAATATCGGCATCACTTACGCCTATGTCCGTATTCAGTTTCTGAGCGCTAGAACCACCACTAGTGGCAGCGCTACCGCCACCGCTGTCACCACCTCCGCATGCAGTGAGTAATAATGTCGTTACTACTAAAATCGCTAACTTTTTCATGAATCGCAGGCTCCAATAAGAATTAATAATATCTTCAACCAGTTTTATTTATTGAACAACACAATAGATCGCACTTTAGTCAGTTTCTGGAGCTTGTCGTTAAACAGTTATGGCATTTCGTTTAAAAATCACTGCAATCTCTGTCGGCTATTTGCTACCCAAAACACTCCCTTTCTGTCGCTTATATGCCCAAGATTTCACAAACTTGCGAAATCTAAACTATCTTGTTGATACTGGTACAGATTAATAAGGATCGTTATGAATAGGTATATTGCAGAAATGTTTGGTACGTTTTGGTTGGTGTTAGGCGGTTGTGGTAGTGCCGTCTTAGCCGCGGCTTTCCCTGATGTGGGAATTGGTCTACTCGGAGTTTCCCTCGCTTTTGGTTTAACCGTTCTCACCATGGCTTTTGCTATTGGCCATATATCCGGCTGTCATCTCAACCCTGCTGTTACTATTGGACTGTGGAGCGGTGGTCGCTTTGATGCCAAAGATGTCGCACCTTATATTATTGCCCAAGTGATTGGCGGTATTATCGCAGGTGGCGTGTTATTTGTGATTGCTTCAGGCCAAGCTGGCTTTGATGCAGCTGCCTCTGGCTTTGCTTCCAATGGTTATGGTGAACACTCACCGGGCGGTTACTCGCTCACTGCGGCTCTCGTTTGTGAAGTGGTCATGACCATGGTGTTCCTATTCGTGATCATGGGCGCGACAGATTCGAAAGCACCTGCTGGATTTGCTCCTATCGCAATTGGTCTCTGTTTAACCTTAATCCACCTTATCAGTATCCCTGTAACGAATACCTCTGTTAACCCCGCTCGAAGTACCGGCGTGGCTGTATTTGTTGGTGATTGGGCTGTTTCGCAATTATGGCTATTCTGGATTGCACCGATTATTGGTGCCGTGATTGGCGCGATGATATACAAAGCGGTGAGAGGTTCAGATTAAGCTCAGAGAAGTGTTTTGGAATAGAAACCTTTGAGAACCATGTCTCGTCCTAAAATACGTTGACAGTTTTTCTACTAAGCCAACAGCGTCAGCTGTTG
>NZ_JBFSPI010000164.1:0-3691 GCF_041464685.1 Vibrio sp. 10N.237.312.B06 | reverse complement strand
AACCGAGGTCCACGGATTTGCAATCCGCTGCATAGCCACTCTGCCAAGGCGCCTTTATCAACATAAAATATATTGAAGTGTTTAAAGAGAACCACTCTTTGTTCAACACTCTACTAAAAGTAGAAACTAGATAGATGGTGCCCCGGGCCGGACTTGAACCGGCACAGCGCGAACGCCGAGGGATTTTAAATCCCTTGTGTCTACCAATTCCACCACCAGGGCAACGCAATCATGCGATGCTGATTACTGAAGAGTAAAACACCATCTCTCCGCGACCTAAGCCGTGAGAACGAGATGTACTTTAACGGATGAAAAAAATTCGTCAACAATAAATTTTATCATTTAATTCAAGTGATTAATTATCGAACTCTACAGAATGAATTTAGTGCAGCTTGTACGGTTATTATGCGTAGATTTTGAGTTTTAACAGGAACTCATAAGCCGAAGTCCAGTTTGAAGATTCACTAAATACCGCTGATTCAGTTGAATGAAAGAAACACTCCTTCGTTTTCATGCGCTTTTCACATTCAAAGGCTAAAGTTTTACGCAACTATAGTTACGAAATGAAAACGTGAAGTCACTAAAACGATACCAATATGAACGCTACGCGGTTCTTTGTAACCTCGCCTACCCGAGAGTTTTTAAACAGACTCGTTACGGTTTTGATCCTAATGGACAGCGCATCATAAAGAACCAGTTTGGCAAAACCATGATTCGAGTTTTATGGAGTAGTGACAAAGATGAAGTGGTTGTGGTTATCAAAGGGTCGCACAGTATCTCAGATTGGTTGCTTACCTTTGCTCTCTGGACAAGAAGCTGTAAAAAAATTGGGCTGAACTATCGTGTACATGCTGGTTTCTATCACCTCATGTTTCAAGAAAGCCAGCCGAGTCGTAACGAAGACAAGCTTGGGCACACCGTTATCGAACGCTTAGAAGCGACACTCTTGCCTTTGTTAGAACAAGGGAAAAGGATTTCTATAACCGGCCACTCTTCTGGTGGTGCAATTGGCTGCGTGTTCGCAGATTACCTAGATCAAAAGTATCCAGGCTGTGTTAAGCGAATCGTGACTTTTGGCCAACCTGCGATTGGTGATTGGAGTTTTCGAAAGCACTACCGTTTGAGTAAGAAAACCTACCGTATCTGTTGCGACATAGATATTGTCACCTTCATGCCGCCCGTGCCTCTGTTGTATTGGCATGTAGGGAAAGTGCTTTGGCTCTATAACGGCAGGATCTACGAAAACACACCGACGTTTATACGTCTTGGGCGCTCTGTTCTAAGTTGGTTGATCAGACCTTTCTCTTACCACTTAATGAGCAAATATATTCGCAATAAGGATTTCTTTGATAAGCACTGAGACTCATTTGAAGCTATTAAAGAAAGAGCACAGGCCTATTACTGTCTGTGCTCTTTAGTTTCTAAACCTATGTTGTTTTCTGCAATATCGATTAAAGCTTGAAGCGTGACAACTCTCGTTTCAAGTCACTCGCTAAATGACTTAGCTGATTGGCTTGTGAAACCGCATCGGTCGCATCAACTGCCATCACATCACTCACTTCACGAACAGATTCGGTATTCGCATTGATTTCAGCGGTAACCAGTGACTGCTCTTCAGCAGCAGAAGCTATCTGAGTTGCCATATCGCTGATCATCTGAATTGCCTCACGTATTTGAGCCAAGCTCTCTCCCGCCATATCCACGTCATGTACGCTTGTTTTCGCCATATCGTGGCTTTGTGTCATCACTTTAACGGCACCACTAGTCGCTTGTTGTAAGCGCTTGATCTTGTCTTCGATCTCTTCTGTTGAAGCATGAGTTCGTTGTGAAAGCACTCGAACCTCATCGGCAACCACTGCAAAGCCTCGACCTTGTTCGCCTGCCCTTGCTGCTTCAATTGCCGCATTGAGTGCAAGTAAGTTAGTTTGCTCCGCTATTTCGCGAATCGTCGCCAAGATAGACGCGATTTGTTGACCATGCTCTTCAAGCTCGCTGATGATAGACACAGCGCTTGTTAGCTCTGTTGCAAGCTCATTGATCGATGATTGGCTTTTAGCCATCTGTTGGAAGCCTTGTTCGCTCAACTCAACAGAGTGAGTCGCACTTTTGGCCGTACTATCAGCATTCGTAGCAATTTCTGCTGTTGCTGTCGCCATTTCTGTCACAGCTGTTGCAACCATTGTGATCTCGTCTTGCTGTCTGCTGACGCTATCGCTGCGTTTTAATGCGCTGCTGTTGGCGTGTTCAGCTCCGTTATTCATTGCCGTCGAAACATCAGTCACGTTTTTCATCATTGCATGAAGTCTATCTACGAACACATTAAACTTGTCGGCAAGTTGCCCTACTTCATCTTTACTCGACACTTGAAGGCGCTGTGTTAAATCACCTTCCCCTTCCGCAATATCAGCTAATGCTTCACTCACTCGACCCAGTTCAACTAATTGACGAGCCACAAACCATGAGGTTGCTGCAGCCATAACGATCAATACAATCAAACCTGTGGTGATTTGGCTAATCAACATATCGAACAACGGCTGCTCTAGTACGTCTTTATCCATTTCAATCACAAGTAGCCAGTCGGTGCCTTTAATAGGCTCAGCCATGATGACGCGCTCATCACCATCAACTTGTGTAAAAATTGTCGTTAAGTTTTGTGCAGCACTGTTTAATCCAGAAACACTTAATTCAGGTGCTATCTCTTTGACTTGCTTAAGGATGAAATCTTTATTCTTATGAGCAACGACCGTGCCTTGCTTATCAATTAGGATCGCTCGTCCATTACCTGGAACCTGAATAGCCAACACATCTTCAATTAGCTTGTCTAATGCAAGGTTAGATGCCACAACACCTATGATCGATCCATTCTCGGTCACAGGATCGGTCAATGTCACCACTAAGGTTTGCATGGTTACACTCACGTAAGGCTTGGTTGTTACTGCGCGGTTCTCAGCTAAGGTTTGTTTATACCAACCTCGAACTCTTGGGTCATACCCCGCTTTATTCAATGAAGGATCATGACGGAACATCTCACCTTCTTTGTTACCGTAATAACTCAATCCAAACCCACCAGATACCAAGGTTTGACGTAAATGAGGAACGATATCTATTGAAGGGTTAAGCTGTACTTGTTGTTTAAGCCCATGTACTGCTTGTTTCTTATCGTAAAACCAGTCACTGATGCCCTTTGCATGGGCTTGAAGTGTATTACGACTTTCACTTTCTATAGCTTGCCAGCTGTTTGTTTGAAAAGTCTTATAACCCATGAAAAGAAGAATGGCAGATGTAACAGCAATCGCCAAAACTACAGAGAAAACCATTTTTCTCTTTAGACTAAATTGCATATTTAAGAACCTCTTATAGAATAATTAAAGAAATATAAAGAGGGACACTATCACTCATACACATGTTTTAATTAGAGTTATCCCATAAAACAATGAAACAAATTGAGCATTATGGTTAATTGTGACTTTGATTTATTTAGCGGTCTATCAACAAAGGTTCAACTTAGGATTCCACCAAAACGGCGTTGGGCTTAGCAAATATCAAAGGGAGAAATGAAGAGGTAAGGACGAAGAAACAAGAAGCAAAGTGCCAGAAACGAAAAAACCAGCCACGAGGACTGGTTTTTCTGAATAGTGGAGGCGCCTCCCGGAGTCGAACCGAGGTCCACGGATTTGCAATCCGCTGCATA
>NZ_JBFSPI010000163.1:0-3724 GCF_041464685.1 Vibrio sp. 10N.237.312.B06 | reverse complement strand
CTATGGAGTGAACCTGTTTATCGCCTAAAATAGGCGCGATATGTAAACGAAAGGCACTCTTATTCTTTACCGTCGTTCTTGGTTTCCAGTGGCGAGGATAACGCTTGAAAAATTCCTCTGCGAAGACCCGAATCGTTATTGGTGGCAGCTCTTTTATATCTGCCAGATAACGAGTCTGGTGAACTTCATTCACCACTTGCTTCCGCACCTCTCGTAATGATAGGTCGGTTGCTTTACCAAGCTTCCGGTGAACCCTTAACCCTTCATGCTGAAAACGAATATAAAATCGCTTCCCTCCTGACGGATAAACTCTTAAATACAACTCAGGGACTTTTGTATCGTAAAACTCTTGAACCAGATGGTTAGAAGGGATGCGCTCAACAAAGCGTTGTGTGAGTAAGACTTTTTTCATCATTTAGTACCTTCATATAGGGACATAGAATCACGAAATTTCGTGAAAACATGCCATATCAATGAAAGACACAAACTACACATCGCTTAGCTATCAAATACTTACTCCAGACAACCATCCATAATCGCCAGATTATGACGTGGTGTGTGGTCACCAACTCAACTAACCAACAACTCAGAACGAATGATCTGAGTTCCTTAATCAAAACGACGGGAAAAACTGACAGCGAAAGACAAAAGCCGACCAGGTGGCGAATGAATCTGACGAACGAGGGATGCGGGGGATTTGGAAATTGAAGGAAGAAAGCGAGAAGAAAAGCGAAAGACCTTGCACCGTTATGGTGCAAGGTCTTTTATTGAACGTTCATCTTAAAATAAACCGATTGGACTTTTTGGATGTATATTTTTCTGGCGTTCTCAGTGCGTTTGGAAAAACCCGCATTATACGCGCCGACACTGTTCCAGTTATAACCATGACTAGAAAAATTAGAACTTAATACCCATGCGCCAAGATGAACATTAAAGCAAGGATGATAGATGTTTTTTTCATTCACATTAAATTCGGATAGTCGATCAAACCAATGGGAATTAATTTGCATCAATCCAAAATCACGGCTGATGACTTGACCGGATTGGTTTTTATTTTCATTGTACGCGTTCGGCTTTAGGCTACTTTCTACCGTGGCGATGGATTTTAAAAGCTGTGGATCGACATTATAAAATCGCCCTGCCTCATCAAAGCAAAAAGCCCAACTGAAACACGGCGATAACAACGAAAGATAAAGTAATGGTTTCATCATAAAAAAGAGCCCTAATAATAGGACTCTCATTTTATGCCATCCCATTGAGATATCAATATTCACAAGGTAATAAAATTGTGGTCACGCTGCGGTCACGTTCAGTTATTATCCAAACCGATTGATCACAAATCGTATAATTCGATATCACTCTCTCGCCTGTTTTGGTTGCTTCGTCATTGGTGATTTTATCTTCAATGCAAGTCTCTCCCCAATCTCCACTTTGGTGACGCTGCAAATAAATCGACAAGTTAGCACCGACATTATTATCTAATAACTGCTCAATACCTTGCGTATAGACTACTTTACCCAACGAAAACGGCACGGCCGTACAAACGTAACATTTTGCTTTCGTTTCTTCTCTATCTTGTGTAGCATTCAGAATGTTCATTCGAATATTCACCATAATTGACTTGAACATGCCTTGATATTTGATGGAACAAATATCAAGGTGCTTTAATTTTCACGTTTAATAAACGTCTTCCTTTTTACGAATGTGATTAAACACTTCATAAATCTCATCGTATGAAATGCCATAGCCTTCGAGTTTTTCCACACAATCACAAATATCATTTGTGTAGAAACATTCGTGATTAAATAACTCACGGCGAATGATCGCCTTTTTCCCGTTCTCTTTGATATCTTCGGCGATCCCTTCTTGAGCGATGGAATCTAAACGAGTCATTAATTGCTTGGCATTATCAACTGGGCAAATTAACCCCATACCTAGTGATGCGTATTTCACGCCCTCTTTTTTTGCCTCATCGAACTGTTGATTAGAAAAAGCAAAGAACGCCCCAGCATCATTAAAAGCCTGAGTTTGTTTGTCTTGAATATAGTGTGAGAGATATTTCATTATTTAAGTCTCCATTTTATAACTAAGGGGTATCAAGTCTTTATACTTCGATATATTGATGGCTATCTGTCACCCATCCCATGACGACAGCACGACTATTCAGCCCTACCTTATTTGTTTCAGTAATCACATGACCTCTCGCGATGCCTTGCCCCCAGTACGGCTTATTGAGTTCTGTTTCTGGGAATAAAACCGTCAGTTCTAGCCAAACACTGGAGTGCCTGGCTCTTGCTTTTACATGAGCGGCAATCACGACAATATTTTCCACAGAGGTTGATCCTGATAGGGCAACATCACGACTTGGCTCTACTGGTTGCAGACGCTTAGAGATATCATTTTTTGGTGAGCTTTCGTGCTCCAGCGGCGAAACGCTGGTCACTGAATTTGAATTAGAGAGAGTTAGGTTTGAATTTTGTTGCGCCATGAGGATTTTCCTTTTGTTTGAGTATCACTTTTCGGAGCCGCTTGGCTGTCCGCTCTCTCACCATCGTTCTGCTTTGCAAGGGCGCGCAGCGTTCATTTACCCTTGCAAATCAGGTTGTGGGGAGAGACGGTTAACAGCCTGCGAGCCCGTAAATGATGCGAGTGAAAGGAAATCGGCGCATAAGAAAACAAGCCTTACTCGAACTTATTCAAAGGTAGGGAAAGCAACGAGGAGGTACGACGAGGCGTAGCGAACGCAGTGAGAGGAGTGCGTTCAGGATTGCAGCGATATCCTTTTAGATAGGGGCTGTAGAGAGGCACATCCTGGGGCGGCACGCAGTGACTCACCAGGGTGATGTCACTCTTAGGCCATAGATAAAAGATACAAGCGAAAAGCCTTGCCCGAAGGGTAACGCCCAAGTTAAGCCCTTATCACGACGCTGTGCTTCAAATCCGCTTTAAACTATCATCATAAAAAACTCGTCAATTAAGCCCTATCAGCCACGCAACCACAAATTGACATCAATACACTGCAATACAATCAAGCATCGAGTCAATGGGCCTACAGTCCTCCTGAGAGCCAGCTAGACGACCGCTTGCGGTCGAGCCTTTGGCTCAACTTCTTTTAGCGCGACCACAGCGTTCAAGGAAATCACCAAGGAAACTAAGGCCTCCAGGCTAAGAGGCATCTCATTCGGTTTTAATCGAATAAAGTAATGGGCTTTGTTGCGTAATTCAGTTTAGAGACAGAGCCGCCCGTTTTGCATGCTTTGTTAGTCAATACGACAAGTTTCAGGCATACCTAGCCTAGTGAGCTTATTCAACGCTTTTATCATCTCGTAAGTTTCACCCACCTGTGCATTGTAATTTCTTAAGCTCAACCGTCCTCCTAGCAACTGTTTAACTCGATACATCGCTGTTTCTGACAATGAACGTTTATGGTATCCATACCGCTTTTTCCAATACTTATTCGAGCCGTATAACTTCTGACAACCCACGGCGAGATTGCGAGGGTGACCACGCTCCCAGAAGGCTGCCCCCTCTCTTGGGGGAATAAGAGCAATGGCTCCCTTAATCTTAATAGCAGCATGACACGCTCTCGTGTCGTAAGCCCCATCACCAGATACCTCAAGGATACTGCGGCGTGTTTGTTTCAGTAAGTTCGGGAGAACTTCCCCATCCGTAACCGTCGATAAACTTAGCTCGGCTGCAATAATTTCATGAGTGCTTGTATCGA
>NZ_JBFSPI010000162.1:0-3859 GCF_041464685.1 Vibrio sp. 10N.237.312.B06 | reverse complement strand
AACCACACGGTTCTCTTCAAACATGGTAAGTCAAGATACCTCGGTGAACGCTTACATAAATTGGGACCGATAACCCCTTGTGATGCATTGTCAGGCTTTTGAGCTTTCACTATTTCCTTGCAGTGGCGACATTGACCTGAGAATAAACGGTATTCAGTGATATCGACAGTGGGCTTGGGAATATCAAAGACTTGGTGTCGGTAGTAAGGGGCCACCATGAACATCAATGTCAGACCGATCGCAACAAGGACAACTATCAGGGAAGCAATCGATAATGATATCCGTGTCTTTTAATGGGGAGAGTTTTCGTTGATGCCCTGTGTGGCCTTCTTTAGCTCCTCTCGAATTGCGACCACCAGAGCTTTCATCTTTTTTCGCTCATGGCGATCTTTAGGACTGTCTGATGAGGGCGATTTTGAAGAATTTTTGGAGCTAGTGGTTAGCTTATCTTCATAATGTCGGAGCTGTTCCCACAGCTCATCAATAAGCACCTTAGCCTCATTCAAATCAGAGACTTTAGGTGGCGCGTCTTGGTATTTAGGAGCTTTTTTTCTAGTCATGCAACTATGATGACGCTCTAAAATGATCACTCAATACCTAAAGTGGGATCAAGTGCTAGATGTCACAATTTTTTATGTCAATAGGGCTTGGTGAACACTTACGTGTGAAAGGGAAAGGAAGTTATGAAACTTCGTACTACATTTGCACCGACAACTTGTCCTTAGAGCTCGCCGCGACAGCGACAAGGAAACATTGGCATATTGAGAACCAGCAGCATTGGGCGTTGGATGTCATTTTTAAAGAAGATGAGCAACAAATTTATGCAGGAGACTCCGCGTTAAACATGGCTTGTTGCCGACGCTTTGTACAAAATTTGTTTAGAAAATCTTCAGGCAACTTGTCAGTACCAAGGAAAATGAATAAAGCAGTGTGGGATCAAGATTACAGAGCTTCGATTTTGTTTACATCGGATTAACAAAGCTTATTCGTGCCCTTTGGGTTAGGTATGCCTGAAACTTGTCGTATTGATTAAGAAATACGCGAAACGGGTTGGCTCTATCTCTAAATTCAATTACGCAACAAAGCCTCATAACCTAGTACCCAGTTTGCGAAAAAACCCTTAAAAGTAAAACACATATAAAGATAATCAGATTTATCAATATAATATAATCTTATTATTCAATATAACTGTTATTTTTTATTTAAAGAAGATCCAGACATATATCCAACTCACCTCAAGATGCCGTATTCAGCGAATCGACCTCTTGGATCAGACAACTTGTAAGTAGAGTATTATTCCGCTTCGCTGTCTTCTCTGAACTCAACTCAGTGACCCCGCTCTGAATATAGCATATTGAGGTCACTTGGGTATAACAGTTAATAAAAAATCTTATTGTAGAGCTAAACATATTTGTAAAGCCATACAAATTAAAAAGGCAATTAATTAGATTCAATACATATACATCATCTCACTCATTAACAATAGAATAATTGGGGTTTTTATTTCTAGAATAATAACGTTGAATAGACACTGCTAATAATGGAACAACAGCAGAAACAAATATTGCAAGCATTGATATTATTTCCATATTTTGCAGTTTATCATTTTCTACAAACAACACCGAAGAGGAAATCAATGATGCCAATCCTATAAATAGCCCTTGTGAAGCATTTTGAATAGACATATATTTCGCTCTCTCACATGGTTTTGTATGCTTAGATGAAAACAAAACACTTGTCACTGTACGAGTCATACTAAATGCCATAAATCCTGCAAACAACCCCATAATAAATGGCTCATCCGATACAAAAACAAATGCTCTAAATATTATAAAGATAATTACCATTGAACAAAATAAAATAACAAAACTTTCATTTATTTTCTCAGCGATTTTCCCGCACACTCCCATAACAATAAAGCTTAAAATACCAGCGATAAAATAATAGGCACTTAAACTCCCTCTTTCCAATCCTAAATTAAATTGTATATAAACTGGAATGTGAGGGACAATTAAAAATGTAGAGAATACGGTCAACCCTGTCAGGACAAACGACTTTAAAAATACAGCATTACCAATAACACCAAACTTATAGATGTCCAATTTATTATATTTTCTAATGTGGTCTTTCATCGATGGAAGTGAAATATTAAAAAACAAGGAAATAATAAGACCAAAAAATGCAAGAGAATATAGAGGAAGCCTCCAGTCAGAATAATTAGACATTACCAATGCTAGCGGCACCCCAACAATTGATGATATAGATAGCATACTCGTTACAATCGAAAAAGCAAAAGTCCTTCGTTGCATAGAAACATAATCTAAAACAATAGACATTGATACCGATATTAGCGGACCTGCAAATATACCAGAAAAAGCTCTGAATAAAACAAGACTATCAAAATCCCAGGACATTGTCGTGATAAGTGTCATAATTGACATACCCAACAAAGAACCAAAAATAACTTTTTTTCGATCAAACTTATCTAAAACGCCTGATAATAATAAAGAAGATAGCGACGAGGAAAAAATATATACGCCTGTTATATAGCCAGTATAACTTTTGTTTATATTCATCTCTACAACCAAATCTGAACTTAATGGTACCATCATCATAAATTCAAGGCTATGTAAAAACTGAATTAAAGATGCAAATAATATTACTTTTTTCTCAAGGGGGATTTTCAAAAAATTCATCTTACAAGTTTCCTCTAAACTTAGCAAAACAATAATCATACATCTTAGTATTACAATTTACCAAAATATACTGATATATAATTAATTAATGTTGCATCGGTTAATAAAAACCGACGCAACAATATTTATGACATGAATATTATAACATACTGTCAATAGACAATGCCAAGAGTTCAACATTGGGATGCTCTAATATATCGTAATGATTTCCTTTGATTCTATCAAAATATATCAATCCATTTTTGAAAGCATTCTTAAGCTCATTTTCAAGTTTGTATCCACTTGATTTCAACAGACCGTCTTCTGCCACACATAGATGCAATTTAGCGTTGGTCAGCCTTGGCTTGAAATTTGATAAAAACTCTAAATGTTTATAAGTTACATGCAATTGTGACTTGATATTGGTACTTATCTCTAAACTTATGTTCTTTTCAATCTTTTCCTTTACGAATTCGAATAAAATATCAAATATATCGCCATCTGAAAAGTTTTTATGATTAATCCGATTTGATTTTAATAGTTTAATTAGCTCACTTCTTTCAAAGTAATTAAGAGATCGCCCCACTATCGAAGATAGCATAACAATAACAGATGCGATAAATAGCTTTTCTTGATCATCCAAATCACTAGGTATAGAGCTTGGATCGACAATACATAGATAATCCACTTCATTCCCTTCAGACTCTAAGTAGTTAGCTATCGCTAATGCAATTAGCCCTCCAGAAGACCAGCCAAGTAACTTGTATGGTCCATGAGGTTGAGTCTCTTTTATAAGCTCTCCATATACTCTAGCCAATGACTCAATATTATCTATTTTCAAATCAATAGAAGCTACTTCACTAGACTGAATAGCATAAATATTACATTCACTTTTTATTCTTTTAGATAGTTCTTGATAAAAACTGATTTGTCCACCAATTGGATGAACACAGAAAATATTTTTTTCACTTTTAGTTTTTTTTAATGGAACTAATAACGAAGGCTCATATTTATTTTCATCTATTATCAGTGACAGTTTTTCTATTGTTGGATGTGTGATGATACAGTTTAAAGAAACATTTATTTTAAATATTTCTTCTATCATATTAAATAATCTCATTGCTAATAAAGAATGCCCACCGATAGTAAAGAAATTATCCAGAACACTGATTGCGTCTAATCCT
>NZ_JBFSPI010000161.1:0-4101 GCF_041464685.1 Vibrio sp. 10N.237.312.B06 | reverse complement strand
AAGCCGATAAGCTGTTTAAAAACATCCTCTCTTCACTGATAGACTCAAGAGCGGTTAGTTCATCATAAAGCATTTTATTAATCGGCACGGTGCGATTCTTGGATGATTTGGTATTCAAAAACGTGATCTGATTATTTTTGATTTGTGAGGGCTTTAGGCTTTCCGCCTCTCCCCACCTAGCCCCTGTGGCTAAGCAAATTTTCACGATAAACACCAAAGACCGATTGCTGACTGTTTGACAAGAATCCAATAACCTTGCGATCTCATCATGCTCCAAATACCTCAACTCTTTTTCACGCTCTTTGAATTGACGAATTTGAGTGACCGGATTATCGAACTCAATCACCCCTAACCGACTTAATTCATTGAACATTGCTCTGAGATAGGCATGCTCTCGGTTGATCGTGGTCGTTGTCACTTCAATACTTCGCAGCTCTCGATAGTGCGCAAAATCTTTACTCGTAAAATCGCTCGCAATGGGGTTCCCTAAACGCTCTGATATTCGATAAAGACTCTTCCTCAGCCGAATGTGATCGCGTAGCGTCTTACCGTGCATTCGATACCAAAGCGTGATCAATTCATCCAGCGTTCGAAAGTCTTTCCCTGCACATTCCCGATCAAGTTTTAAGGCCAACCGCTTATCAAGTTGCATGGCCTTTCGCTCACTATCAAACACCTGATTAGGGGCCAGACTTGAATAATAATTCGCATTCTTCTTTAAAATCATTCTTCCCCCATCGATAGTATTTAAGCAAACAAACTGTTAGGCAAGTTTCTTGTCGCTGGTTACTTTTTCGACAATTCCGAGCTCTGATAGTATAGAGAAGTCGGGACTAATCTGGCCCGACTCAGGAAGTACTTCATCGGTCATCAACCAATAGGTGTACTTTTTGAAGCACTCGTTGTTAGTGATCTTCGTCAAAGTTTCAACGTTAGGCTTATTTACCCCTTGCTCATAATTTCTAATTGTTCCTCTTGGAATATCAGTGAGTTGTGACATATCTTCACGCCCCAACCTTTCAGCAATCCGTATCGCTTTTAATTTTTTTCCCAAATCTACCATTGATAACCTTACACAATATCGTGTAGTCTAAATGCATTACACGAATCCATGTACTGCAAGACTAAATTTAAAGGGTATTTCCGTGTATTTCACGAAAACCATCAAACCTACGAGGATATCACATGCCAATGCTGCCCGCGTTATTCATGTCTGTGCCTTTATTTGCACGTTCTCACGGAATGAGTGAAAGACAGGTACTCGATCGTCTCGATAACGCCGATTTACCCGAAGTGGAAAAAGAACTCGATGCAGGAAAGCGGTATGTCGACCTCGTTGAACTCGCGGCTCGTATGGAAGCGGGACAGTTCAAACTGTCGATATTGAGGAAGAAATCATGACTCCTCTCATCCAAATCTTCTCAAACCAAAAATGCCTACCGGTGGAAGTGGTGCCAGCCAATGAGCACTCCTCGAATTTCTCTCACGCCGTGTCAGAAATGGAAGACCGAGCCGGTCACCCTGCGTCTTTCATGGCCACCAATCTTGCCATCATCCCGCTTGAAGGTGATTTGCGCATAGTCGTACAAGGATAAGCTCATGACTCACGCCGACGTCACTCAACACCTCTACCGTTTTTGGGTGGAAGCGTACCACCAAGATATGCACTGCTTAAAAGAAAGCGCCCCATCAAGCTTGGTGTCTCAAGCGCAGTCTGAGCTCATTCATGAATCGATTCTTGAGCGTTTACATGAAGTGCGCGTCTACGCCGAAACCAGCGGCGAACACCGCTTAGCCCAATCCATCGATGACGCTTGCACAAAGATGTACTTGTTCAACGAAGCACCCTGCAAGGAGTTAACACAATGAAAGTCCAAACCGAAAACAACCTTGTCTATGACAGCAATCACCCAAAATGCCAGATCCACTTTGCCCGAACCCACGGCCGCGGATTTGCGTTCATTCAATGCCTCGATACCGGCTTAGACGGCAAAACAGAAAGAGTAAAGCGTTACTGGGGGTTCTATGCCGACTCTCTGAATGACAAAGAGAATGAAGCGGATATTTATCGCATCATGAATTCAGGCAGTCCGTGGCCTGATTTACCTGAGTAATCCTCATGGGAAATGTGTCTTACCAAGAGGCCGTGTCCAGTGTTGACTTACCTATCACTGACCCTATCCACAAGCCCTGCCCCGACATGGAAGGGCTCAAAGACTTTGACCCAGAAAAAACTAAGAGAGCGCGTTTCTTAATATCGAAGCTGAGAGAAAAGCACGGCATTAAAAAGCGCGTTAAACCGACGCCTAACCCCTTGAATTACACCTGCACAGAACGAGGCTGCATCGAGCCTTGGGGAACAGTGAGCAACGCAAAAGATGAAATTAACTGAGTTCATAAAACTGAGATACCTCTACCGGCGCAATCGCGGTATGGCGTTTCACCTTAACTACCAGACAGTCAAAAGAGATTGGCGTGAATACACAGCGTCATTAGAGATAGGGCTAAGCCATGAGTACCTAAAACACTTCCATCAACCAAACTTAACACCACCCTCATCAAATAAATCAGGAGCATAAAGAATGTACATTGTTTTTCACCCCTACCTAACCACCGATTCAGTTCACTATGCGGCTGAAATTACTCAAGACATGCAAATAAAAAAAATAGGTAAACGCACTTCAATATTAAATTTTATGGGTCTGAAATCCTTACGTTTCAATCACGCCATTAAGCCTCAAATCGGTGATTTTGTTATTTATATTACAACTGACGACGTCTACCACTGTCCAAAAGAGGACTTCCTAGAGCATCACACATTAGGAATTTGCCCCACTACGGAAGCCATTAAGTGGTAAGGCCAAGCAATGATTGAATTTAGTTTATTTAAGAAAATAAATAGTAACCCTTCATTGACGCAATATATCGCCAATCTCACGGCGCACCTGCCGGTGATGATGCGTCAAGATCTGGAACTTAAACTAGGTCTACGTAAAAAGCGCAGCAATCCTACCGACCACAATCTCGCCCTATTCATCACCGAACGTGTGAACTTTGTGGATAACGTCGTCCACCACTTTACCCAAAAATTCCCTTTTGGTTATATCTGCTATGAGCCTAAGCCTTTAGAGCTGACTCATGACATTCTCATGAGTGACGACCTAATCAAAGACTTTGCCGTTAAGCTGACCGTAGCCTTTGCCGATATCATTAACGATATCGCCATTGTCGAAACTGAAAAGCGCATTGATGGCATTCCTGATAGCTCTCTGGACTACTACGAGGCGTTGCACTACGGCTTTGAACAAATCCGTGATGTGATGCTAAAAGCGTTCATTGAGCCACCTAGCGCTGATACCCGTGATATAGGCAAAAAGCTCACCATTCGAGACGCAGAGATTATTTTAGAGTGCGCTATCCGTCGTTGTATCGACCCGAAGTATTTAACGCGCAAACTCAAGCGTCTACGCAAGCAATACATTGAGCACGCTCAAGTGACGCTTGGTAATGTCGGTAAGAAGCAAGGTCAAACGCACTACGTATCACGTCTAACCTTGTCTAACTTCAAACAAAAGATGCGCGAGTCAGAAGCGTTTATGCAAAACATGGTGGTGATTAGCCATGAGACCATGCAGGAGTTCAACCTTGCGGAAGTGGCTTCACGCACTACAGCAAATCTAGAGAACCGACGCGTTGAACTGGTTGTTCGCAGTCGTGGCGATGAAGAGCGAGCTCTTGATATGGGGTTTGAAGGGGTTTTTATCACATGGACACTTCCCTCAAAGTATCACCGTAACTCGCCCAAGTGGAACGGTTGCACCGTTAAAGAAGCGCACCAGAATTTAATGGAGCAATGGAAACTTGCCCGTGCTCACTTTGCCAAGATTGATTTACCTTGGTTTGGCCTACGGGTGGCCGAACCCCACAAAGACGGAACTCCTCACCTCCATGCGTTTGTGTATTGCGCCAAAGAGCACAAAGCCGACCTAATGCGTATCTGTGCCATGATTGCACGAAGTGAAGACGCAGACGAACTTCATACTAAGAAGAAACGCAAAGCCCGTTTTCACGCGAAACCTTGCAACCCTAAAAAAGGTAGCG
>NZ_JBFSPI010000160.1:0-4136 GCF_041464685.1 Vibrio sp. 10N.237.312.B06 | reverse complement strand
GTCCAACAGGTATTTATCCATTGTGCTACGACAACGGATAAATACTTAAGCGTTATGCGATAAAGGAAGTTATATGAACGAAGATATTTTAAACAATCTAAATCAAAATATAGATGTTGGTCCACAAGTAATTAATGCACTTCAATGCTTTATTGAAAATGATAGTTATCTTTTGAGAGTTAATGCAAACGAACGCTCATTAACTCATCGGATCGGTATGTATTTACAAGCTGAGTTTTCAAATTATCACGTCGATTGTGAATATAATCGTGATGATCATGAGCCAAAAGAACTTTATATTGGAACTGAAGATACAGATGTTTACGATGATAATGCTATGACAGTGTACCCTGACATAATTGTCCATCGACGTGGCTCTAATGATCATAATCTTTTAGTTATTGAGTTTAAAAAAACGTCATCTAGGGTTAATAGTAATAAAGATATAGTTAAATTAAATGCGTACAAAAGAGACCTTAATTATACACATGCTCTGTTCATTGAATTAGGTACGACGCATCCGTTTGATAGTAGTGTAACCGAAGTCCGATGGATTTAATCGAATAACAAATGCATCAACACGATTTGCTACATTCGGCATTCTAGATTTCTTTGGGTTTACCGTATTAAGTGGTAAATTTGAGCTTAATCTGCATAGTAGCGAACGTGTTATGCAGGCGCTGACGGATCCCCTCATATTTTCCCGAATCCTGCATTGTGTGTGAGCCTTTGATATTCGAACATTCCCCATTGATATTGGGATTCGTTAATTTGATATCGTCGATGATTTCGTACCTCTCTTCCTAGACGAGGTATGGATAGAACTCTGCGGTGTTTAATGCTATTGGCTTGGAAGTCAAAATGCCACTTGGCTTGTACTGCAATGAGGCCATTCCACCACATCAAGATTTCAGCGAGCAACGCAATAAGAAGTAGGATATCCAATCGCTTAGTACAACGAGTTCTGTTGTGACGAAGTGCGATCCCATAGGCGGTACTCTTTAGATCGCGGAAGGCTTCTTCTATTTGCATGCGCTTGGCGTACAGGTTGGTAATTTGTACTTCATTTAAGATATGTCTAGGGATATTGGTCGCGAGTAACCACGGCTCCTTTGCACTGCGCTGATAGAGATGTGTAGCGGAGTGTTTTTGGCTGGTTCTGCTATGGCGCTGGGCTTTTCTGCCTTTTTCTAATCCCTTATAAACATAGGCTTCACAAGATATCGGTGATCTCTTTGCTAATAAGCAGTGGCCAAGATATTTGGGTTTATGGACAGCGTTTGGATAAAGGTTTTATTTGAGACCCAAGGTTTTTGAGGTTGTTTGATTGATACTTCACCTCGGACACGACCTAACCAAAACCAATCTTTCTCCTGAACTTGGCGGAACCAAGTATTTCTAAAACCCGCATCAGAAACGATGATCGGACTTATTTTATTCGGCAAAATACTCGGCAATTTATCGAGGAATGTTTGGTGACTTTTCTATGAATTGTATTGGCCATACTCAAAAACTTGTTCAAAGATTGTGATGGCTCGACCATCAAGTGCAACGGATGCTCTTAACGTCATATAACGAAGTTGTTCACGAACATCAGACCAATCAACAAGGATCACAGGGCATGGGTTAGCGCCCGTTATTAAGTAGGCATGCCATTTATAGATAAGGTCTTTTTCACGATGTAGTTGGCGATTTCCAAGCAGTCTATCAACGCGTTTGATCGCATGTTTTACCGTGGTATTAGTGTCCAGTTTCCGACCTAGTTTAGTCAGCGTTAAGTCTGAACCGTCAAGTACACTTTTTGTAGCAAGTATCAGAGAACTAAAGCGTTTTTTGTGAATGGAGGGGCATTGGTTTTGTATGGTTTGTTGTAGAATCTGAATGTCGCGCATTGTTAACCCACTTGTTCGAAATGTGTGTTCAGCGATATTCATTAGATCAAAGACGGCGATGCACGTCTACCTCATTGTTTTTACGCCTGATTATGAGGGGATTCGCAAGATGCCGGCGTTAGCAAACTATGATTCGATGGATGATTTTATATGAGAACATTCGGTATATATGGGTATGAGTGCACAAATGAAATAAAGGCGGTGTCTTTTAGAATTGTGCCTTTCTCGACAGATATAAAATTAACACGAGAAAAATCCCGCAAAGAAGATGTATATGAATTGACTGCTTTTGTAGAGGTTGACGATTGTAGTGTTGGCGACTTAGATCAGTTTTTGTTTGACTTAGAAGCCATACTTACTTTTGTAGAGCATCGAAGCGTTATAATAAATAATGAACTATTTGTTCACGAATCAATGAATGACCTACCAAAGGACTTTCCGACAAAAATATTTGGAAATCTGAGGGTAAGCGGTGGAGGGCATGTAATCCATAGCGATTATATGAAGTCTAACTCTAGAGGTGATTTCATCGAATTAGCGCTGTCATCTTTGGGAAATAATGTAACAAGGGCTTCTTTTTTTAGAGTTGTAGAGTCTATCAAAGGGTCTTCAAATTTTATTGATGTCCGATATTACCTACAGTTTTCTGCGCTAGAATCACTATGCCGACATGAAGTTAATATGAAAGGTGGTAGTGTAATTACAGCCATTTCAAAGTACTTAAACTCGCACGGGTTTGATGTGTATGAGCATATGGATAAGAGTAACCTATATAAATCAATTGGGTCATATTCAGCGCTAAGAAACGCACTCTTCCACAATGCTTCATTAAGCGCTGAAGTTAATATTGATAATGAGATTTTTACATTAGAACTTACAGACTTTAGTTATTCATTTGGAACTCTTGTTAGTTTAGTTCTCATCAAGCACATCGGCTTTGATGACGGCTGTATAAATTGGAATGCTTGGCTAGATCGTATGATGTTCAAGTGAGAAGTTTGCTAACAAACGCTTTAAGACGGATTCGCAACGCGTGGCATTTTCAGTATGCGTTGCTTTTGGTATTTGAGGTGGAATGCGGTAGCTTAGGTATTGCGTTGCTCACCACTTAAGCGGGCGTTAACTGCCTTGAGGCAGCCTAGGAAGAGCTGCCTCCCTAGACTGGTGATAATTAAGATTTAGAAGGGGCTTTCTGCTCTGGAGTGTCGGCTAAGTCGGTGTCCACTTTGGTCAATTTTTCTACCTTGGCTTGACTAATGTGCGTAATACTAGCAATAGGTATTGAAATGACATCATCTGAGTTGAACTTACTAAAAAAGACAAACTTGTCAGTAGCGCTAATAAAAACTAATTTTTCCTCCTCATGAGCAGGTAGTTTACTACCGTCTCGTAAGAATACTTTAGAGTAGTACTCAGGGGTTTTCTTTATCTGAACTATTTGTTTGTTAGACAAGGAAGTTACTAAGAAAAACGCTACGCATGTACCCAAAAAAAACATTAGACCAATTGTTCCCACTAGAATTGATCGCTCTTTGAGTATGGAAGTTGTGAGGTTTTTGAGCTCTAGTTCCAGAGCTTCTTTCTTCGAGGTATGATGCTTTGTTATGGCTGATGGTTCATCACCAAATAGGTCATGATTTCGTTGTTGCTTTAGTTTCGATTCAATTCTTTCGATTTCTTTATTAGTTTCTAGTTCTTTCTCAGAAAGGCGTTGTCTTTTTCGCTTAAGTAAGACGTAGCTCCCTACAATCAAGAACAGAATAGGTGCAAAAAGCTGTATAAGCATGTCTGGGTATTTAAGACCCGCAAGAAAGAAGTCGTCTAATGATGCGAAAACAACGATGTTGACGCCAAAACTCTTGAATAAAGTATATTCTGTCCAATAGCCTAATCCTGAAAATAATAAAGCTGTGCATGTAAATACGAGGATTGGATGTGACTTGAGTAGGTCGAAAAACTCGCTATCGTTAGTTGTTTCCTTTTTCATAAAGCCTTGTATAGTATTGTTGGTTATGTATTGATTTTACAGATTATTTTCATTGATTGGAATAGACGCCAGTGAAATCAACAGTTTACAAACTGTTTAAGAGGGATTCGCAACGCGTGGCATTTTTATTATGCGTTAGTTTTAGCGTTTAAGGTGGTATGCGGCGGCTTCGGTATTGCGTTGCTCACCCCTTAACAGGGCCACATGGATTCCCCCGGTTGTCAAACATCCGCTAAACTTATGTTGATGGGTTTTGG
>NZ_JBFSPI010000159.1:0-4258 GCF_041464685.1 Vibrio sp. 10N.237.312.B06 | reverse complement strand
GACTGAGAAAGAGTCTTTATCGAATATCAGAGCGTTTGGGTAACCCCATTGCGAGTGATTTCACCAGTAAAGATTTTGCGCATTACCGAGAGCAACGCAGCCTTGAAGTGACGACGACCACGATAAACCGAGAGCATGCCTATCTTAGGGCGATGTTTAACGAGTTGGAGAGGTTAGGGGTGATTGAGTTTGAGAATCCGCTCACTCAAATTCGTCAGTTCAAAGAGCGTGAAAAAGAGTTGAGGTATTTGGCTCATGATGAGATCGCAAGGCTACTGGATTCTTGTCAAACGTTCAGTAACCGATCTTTAGTGTTCATCGTGAAAATTTGTTTGGCCACAGGTGCTCGGTGGGGAGAGGCGGAAAGTCTAAAGCCCTCACAAATCAAAAATAATCAGCTCACGTTTTTGAATACCAAATCATCCAAGAATCGTACCGTGCCGATTAATCAAACGCTTTATGATGAACTCACCACTCTTGAGCCTCTCAGTGAAGAGAGGATGTTTTTAAACAGCTTATCGACTTTTCGAAAGGCGGTTACAGAGGCAAAGATTGACTTACCTAAAGGACAAATGACTCACGTTCTACGTCATACCTTTGCGAGTCACTATGTGATGAACGGCGGCAATATTGTGAAGTTAAGAGATGTACTGGGTCATAGTGAAATCACAACAACCATGCGTTATGCGCATCTAGCCCCTGAACATTTAGAAGAGACTTTGACGCTGAATCCTTTGAATCAGCATCAAAACACGACTGATTCTTAACTCGTTTTTGGACAATTATCTTTTTCGTAAAATCGAATATTAGCAATTCATTAATAATTTCAGGTATTGCAAAGTTAGTTTTGGAGAGCTAGCGCGATGAGTAAGACTAGCGCTAGCTAAAAGGTTGTTTTAGGTGCGGATTAGGTAAAGTTACGTTAAATCGAATTGAGCTAAGTCTTTACTTCGTTTTTTTTCGCGAGCTTTGATTGCCTTTATCTTTGCCTCAATATTAGTCATTTCTGACTTAGCTTCATCTCCATACATATCAACTAATTCATCGATTTTATTAAAAACATCGCTCTTATTGCTCGCAGTTCGACCTTTTTCGGCAAATTCAGAGACTAACGTAGGATAAGCAACATTACGATTGAAAAGCCTCTCTTGCAACCGGAGGGCCACCCTAGGTGTAATGTCGAGATTTTGCTCGTTCATAATCTTGCGAATCATCGTTATCATTAGATGCACTTTATATTTCTTAATAGCAATCGTAATTTTGCCTCCGGCTATACGTGAGTTCTCACTTGTTGTATATGCATTGTAGATATCAAGAGCAAGATCCTTATCATTGAAGGTAAATTTAGATTTGTAATTTTCAGGGGTCATAAAAAGCCCTTTTTCGAGGTTAGTCTTACTCACTGTAAAAAATCTAGCTTACTAATTTAGTTACAGTTAGGTAACAAAAGATCGCAACATCAACTTTTATAGGGTTCTCCCCCTTCAAGAAATGTAGCCCAAGATGTTTGTTATTTGAACAATTACAAGGTTAAAATTCATAAAATCATTGAGTTAAACTTGCTCCAGTGGTATTAATTCCCTTAAAAATAAGAGGTGATGCCATGCTAGGAAAACCAAGAATTCGAGATAGTAAAGATACCCGAAGACCGTACCCATTAAACATAATTCCTAAAGAATACTTAACAGAAATAGGTAAGAATATCGCCTATCTTGTTGCTATTGGCGAAAAGGGATTAACTGGGGAAAAATGGGAAGAAATCTTTGCCAATAGCATCGGAGGGGAACAACTTGGGAAAAGTTTAGGCCTTGCCGATGTTATCAAAGATGACTTTAGTTGGTCGGTAAAAACCGTAAAATCAAAAAAACCACATTCACAAAAAAACATTCGAATTATATCAGGTAGAAACAACATAAATTTCTCGTATGGTATAGACCGACCTTTAGAGGATATCGACCGCACTGGTGAAGCCGTAATTTCCATTTTTAATGAGCGACTAAAGACAGCGAAGTCTAATTATAAAGATCTTACTCATAGCTTCTTACTACGCTCTGATGATTTAACCCATTACACGTTATTTGAAAAAGAAGCTCATGAAATAGATCCTAAAAGCATAAATTGGGCAGTGAATAAGAATGGTAACTTTGAAGGCTCTGTTAATGGTAAGCACCGATTTACGTGGCAACCAGACGGAAGTCAGTTCACAGTAATCTACAATGTTCCTGATAATGCTCTACGATTTACAATAAAAAAACCTGCACCCTTAGATTTTGATACTGTCATAGAAGAGATTGAATTCAATGAAGATTGGATAACAGTCAAATAGATAAATACCGTAATCTATAGGATTAAATGAGGGCATCACCCTCATTTCTAGGCTACATTTTGACGCTTCCACTGCATGGCTATAACTACCTGCTCAGCTATAGCTTTTATTACTGGAACAGCAACACTATTTCCAGCTTGCTTCTTTAGTTGTGTATGAGAGACCACTATACGATAACATTCAGGGAACCCTTGTATTCTTAGCATCTCTCTAGAAGTTAGTCTCCGGTAACCATTAACTAACAAATAGTTATGAGAAGCACCTGATCTAAGCGCACAAGAGTAAGGTAGAGGAGATACATTACCAGAAATATTCTGGTGCCAAATACTGGGTATAGGAGCCTCCCTACACAGATTACTTTGACGTTCATTTTTAATTTTATCGCTAACAAAAAAGTTATCAGGAACTAAGTGATCAGGCTCAAGAACATCTGACAAATCAAAAGTCTTATTCCCAACAGGGAAATCAAAAGAAACGGCATGATCTAAGAAACCAACAATAAAAGTTCTCTCGCGCTTTTGTGGTACTCCAAAGTCCAAAGCATTAAGAACTGTATGATGGACTTTATACCCTAGCTCCTCTAAAGCTTTCAAAATGACTTTAAATGTATTCCCTTTATCATGACTTTTAAGTTGCTTTACATTTTCAAGCATAAAAGCTTTAGGCTTTTTCACCTTGAGAATCTCAATAATATTGAAAAAAAGGGTTCCCCTAGTGTCTTCAAAACCGTTCATCTTCCCAATGATACTGAAAGCTTGGCAAGGAAACCCTCCCAATAAAACATCGTGATCTGGTATATCTTTTGGGGCTATTTTTGTTATATCCCCATGAGGCTTCTCACCAAAATTGGCCTCATATGTTTGTTGGGCATACTTATCCCACTCAGAAGAGAAAACACATTCTCCACCTTGAGACTCAAAACCAAGCCGAATTCCACCAATCCCCGCAAAGAGATCTATAAACTTAAATGACATAAACTCACCAAAAATCAAAGGTTATAAGCATTGGGAAAATAGGATATATCTTCCGGATTACGGTACTCACAGTACTTTCTCATTGCAGACCTAAGACAACCTGTCATAGCGTATTTCGCACCGTTTTCAGTTCCATTTTCTCTGGCATAATGTTTGATTTTTGACATAGCTAGAAGATAATTATCGACAGAAGAAACAGCCAGATCAATTGAGTCTAATATTTCTTCATCTAACCTTTTGCACCGACTAATCGTATCGCCTGCAACTCTCTTAGATACCCCTTTTTTAACAATCAACCATTCTCTAAAATCTTCTTTGATTTCTGAAAACATATCCCACCCCAAAGCGCTAAACTATAGCGCCATAATAAATGATAAATACTAAAAAACAACCTTAACGCTAATTGTTTTATATAGAATCAATAAAATAACTTGGTTTTTATTATTCCTATGTTTGTAAAACGAGCGAATTTTCTATAAAAACAGCAGGATAATCTCAGATTCTTCATTGTAAACAGTATTATAGCCTTGCAAATTACAAAGTAACTAGAGAATTAATTCCGGCTTTAAAGCGCGGATCACTCTCTTTTCATCTCAAACAAAAAACACACAATGACGCCCATTATTCATGCCTTATGATTTTTGGGGGGGCACATTAGCCGCTGTATTTGGGCAAAAGTGAGTCAGAAAATTTCGAGCGCTTAAATGAGTCTAACTTATAGAATTGTAGCTAAATAAAATACCGAAATAGACGGAAATACGAGTTGTTTGGTTTTTTGATGACCGTAACGTTCTGTTTTAAAATTGGTTTTTTAGAATTCCAAATCCGCGTGTTGGGAGTTCGAATCTCTCCACCCCTGCCATCTTCAAAGTGCATTTTTATGCATGAAAAAAGGCCACTCAATGAGTGGCCTTTTTGCTATCTGCGATTTATTTTATCGACGTTTTCTTCGCTTCTT
>NZ_JBFSPI010000158.1:0-4313 GCF_041464685.1 Vibrio sp. 10N.237.312.B06 | reverse complement strand
AGTCTCGTTCTTTAAGGTGGGAGGCAATTGGATTCCCTAATTCTTCAATTGTCTTAGCTATTAGCTCCCGAGCTTGTTTACCCGATTTCAACGTATGACCGTGTATGGTCCACCAAGCGTCTAACAGTTCGCTCATTCTACGGTGATCGGGTTTACTTCCCATCCATGGCTTATCGTCAATCTCCTTCATCGTGTGAAGCTCAAAAGCCTTTGCTTCTCCCCTAGTCGTAAACTTTTTACGAACACGTTTCCCCGTTCGCCCATTCGGGTAACATTCGCAGAGCCAAGGTTTGGTAGAACCATCTTTTAAATTACGGATAGACATAATAAAGCCTAAAATTACTGTATATAAAAACAGTTTAATTGAGGCTGAAACGTAGAACAATGTTTTATATCGGACAAAAAGCACAGGTTAGGCTCCTATCTCAAAGTGCTAAGAAAGCTAATAGGTTATTGTGATCCGCAACAGCAGTTTTTGACAGTACAAAACTGGAAGGTAACTTCTCTCGTTGGAAAGACTTGAAGAGCATTATAATGGTTGAAAACTTCCGTATTGAGAAATGAAAAGTAATCGACCTAGAGTATCGTTACTATATCAGCTCCAAAGTGCTAAGCGCAGAGCAAGCTGCGATGGCAGTTAGAGAGCATTGGGATATAGAGTCAATGCATTGGGTACTTGATGTCAGTATGAATGAGGATGCGTGCCAGATATACAAAGACCATGGAGCGGAGAATCTATCTTGCTTGCGTCATATGAGCTTAAATATGCTCAGAGAAGAGCCAACTAAGCTAAGCATTGTTGGGAAGCAAAAGCGATGCATGATGAATACAACCATTCTAGAGGCAGTATTAAGTGCTGGTTTTACTCAGGCGGTGAAAAACTAGGCACTCATGCGGTCGCCCTGCTGCTCAATTGACACTAAATTATGGTTTTTTTATACAACCTCATTCAACTGAGGTATTTACTCTATTTTTTAACGAAAATACCACCATATTCTAGTTAAAAGTGAACTGCTGTATCGAATTCACGCTAAGTTGATGTTAATTTAGCCAATATTCGGCTATATTACACTCGATGAATAAGGGCGTAACGATTTTTATTCTCACTCCTCGGTTGTTAAGGTAGGTAATGTGCCATTAGTCATGGCGTTATTTTTAGAATAAATGTGGGTTCATTGATGAGTATTAAAGATTTAAGTGTAGTAAAGAAAATTGGGTTGAGTTACTTAGCCGTATTTCTGGTTTTTGCAGTTGTTTCTGTAGTGATGATGTCGAGTTTATTATCACTGACTAAAAACACAGCGATATTAACTGATAAAAGCCTGCCATCGGTTGCCTTGCTTAAAGGTATTCAAGTTGATATTACAAAAGTTCGTAAAGATGAATTTTCGCTTCTGTCAAATGCAAAGCATCCCAAAATCGCGGAATGGATAGAGGAGCTTGAACAATGGAGGGAAAATGTTCAACAAGGTATTTTATCGTATGAAGCTCTAGCGCTGAGTGAGCAAGAAAAGCGTTCTTTTAAAGTATTTAAAGATACATGGAATAGTTATATTTCTGAAACGCAGCAATATAATTATTTACTTGCACAAGGTAAGGCAAAAAAAGCAAATGAAGTTGTTTTATCTAGTTTCACTACATATACAAAAGCTCTTACTAGCTTGGACAATACGCTTAGCTTAAATGACGAGCTTATAAATCAGCTAAAAGTAGAAGTACAAAGTGAATCTCAATCGACTCAACTTACTGCCACCGCTGGTTCCTTAGTCATTATCGGTATGATAATTCTTTCGTCAGTTCTGTTATCTCGAGTAGTTTGTAAACCGGTTAATCGAGCTTTATGGTTTGCTTCTCAGATAGCTAAAGGTCAGTTGAATAATACAATTGACGAAAGAGAGTTAACTGAAGATGAACTTGGTACTTTGCTGAAAGAGTTAGTATCAATGCAAAATAATTTGCATTCTTTAGTCTCAGAGGTGAGTGATTCTACAATTCAATTAACAGCAGCGGTGGAAGAGGTGAGTGCAATATCAGCTCAAACGGCTTCAGGAATGCAAAATCAACAATTAGAGTTGAGTTCTGTTGCATCGGCCATGACAGAAATGCAGGCCGCAGTTAACGAGGTAGCGCAGAATACAGAAAGTGGAGCTACCTCAGCAAACTCAGCAACTGAAGTTGCAAAGCACGGAACCGAGATTTTAAATAAAACAATCCAAGAAATTGATAAGGTCACTAAAACAATACAAAACACAGATGAATTGGCAAGTGATCTAGAAAATAGTTCAAGTAGCATTAATGTTGTTGTTGATGTTATTAGAGGGATTGCGGAACAAACGAACCTATTAGCCTTGAATGCTGCAATAGAAGCTGCTAGAGCAGGAGAGCAAGGGAGAGGCTTTGCTGTAGTAGCTGATGAAGTTCGTTCTCTGGCTCAACGAACGCAAGAATCTACAACGCAGATTGTCGATATTGTTGAAGACTTACAAGAAAAAACCATCAAAATGGGGGAGGCAAGCAGGGAGTGTCAGAGTGGTATCGCTACATGTGTTGACCAAGTCAATGAGGCTGGAGAACAAATTGATATGATTGAACACTCTGTCGAGAATATTGCTCAGATGAGTACTCATATTGCAACAGCATGTAGTGAGCAAAACTCAGTGTCAGAAGAGTTAAATCGAAGTGTGGAGCATATTAATTCAGCATCCTCAGAAATGGCAGAAGGCACTTCACAAACCGCTATAGCGTGTCAGGAAATCAGTAGTCTAGCTCATAATCTCCAATCGAGGATGGGAGCATTCAAGCTATAGAAAGGTGCACTACGCCTTAGATTTTTTTAATCAGGAGTGGCGTTGTTGATCAAATCAGCTCGAAGATCAACTCTAAGCCATTTCTGTCCAGAATCTTCACAGTTGGCACTTCGTAACGTAGAAGTGCCCCATAATCACTAAGAGTAAATGGTCATACACATTCTATTCATCTGTGTTTGCAATATCTTTTCCTCATGCCTAGAGCTCCAACAATGTAACTAAATGTTCTAATCCACAACAGACTAACCTTCAATCACACTCACGCACGACATGTTGTTCAACTATTTCTAAGCTATTGAATAATTGAGAACTAAAGGGAAGTTTTGATTGATAACATGCCTTGAATTGGAAGCAATATGTGCTTGCACGGTTTTCAACTAGAAATTAGATTCAAACTAATTATATGCATAATTTTCAGTTGGTTAGATAGGGTTCTTGAGATATGCTGAATACATAAATTCGTGCTGGCACGATATTAAAATGTTAGGCATCAAAATGTCAATATAAGGATGAGTATGAAATTATATAAGTATGTCTCGGCAGATATAGCCAAGTTAATTTTAAAAAATCGAACAATTCGTTATACGCAACCTGATTTCGGCTTTGTTGCGTAATTCAGTGGAACTAAATCCAGAACCTACGATCTGATCAGCTACGTCCACTCTCTCGTAGCCCTATTCCTAAACCTTTTTATAAAACAACCAACTGGAAGCAATACAACCAATCACTCATTAACCGTGGCTCTCTGACTTTTTAGATTGATGAAGAGGCAATAAGCGGTTGGGCGCAAAGCAAACAGAATAAGCGCGGGAGGCCACGTCGGTTCAGTGGTTTAGCTATCACGACAGCGCTGCGAGGATTTATCGACTCGATATTTAGGTTAGCCCATGTACCGTTAAGTTGTCCGCATTACACCTGCATCAGTCGTAGAGCCAAGCAAGTTGAGGTCTCATTTAAGACTAAAACGAGAGGAGCGATACAACACCTAGCCATTGATGCTACTGGCCTTAAGGTTTATGGCGAAGGTGAATGGATGGTCAAAAAACACGGGACGGATGGCAAGCGTAGGGTCTGGTGAAAGCTTCATATTGCCGTCGATACAAGCACTTATGAGATCATTGCCGCCGAGCTAAGTTTATCGACGGTTACAGATGGAGAAGTCCTCCCGAACTTACTGAAACAAACACGCCGAAGTATCCTTGAGGTGTCAGGTGATGACGCTTATGACACAAGAGCGTGTCACGCTGCTATTAAGATTAAGGGAGCTATTGCGCTTGTTCCCCCAAGAGAAGGGGCAGCCTTCTGGGAGTGTGGTCACCCTCGAAATCTCGCCGTGGGTTGCCAGAAGTTATACGGCTCAAATAAGTATTGGAAAGAGCGGTATGGATACCACAAACGTTCATTGTCAGAAACAGCGATGTATTGAGTTAAACAGTTGCTAGGAGGACGATTGAGCTTAAGAAATTACAATGCCCAGGTGGGTGAAACTTACGCGATGATAAAAGC
>NZ_JBFSPI010000157.1:0-4360 GCF_041464685.1 Vibrio sp. 10N.237.312.B06 | reverse complement strand
ATTGAGAACCATTGCCTATCGAAGCAAGTATCGCAGTAGCGGTTTGCGGTCCAATGCCTCGAACTTTTATCACTCGTTGAACATTAGCGCTGACCTTAGCAAAAGAGTCGAAGACTTGTTCAGTATCGGCGATACGTTGATTCAACTCTCCAAGGTGGTGATAAGCATCGGCAATCACCGTTCTTGCGAGATGTGGCAGTTCATTTTCTGCATCTTCAAGCATTAAGGGAACGTGTTTCATTAATGAAGAGCGGCCAACAGGAATGATTAACCCGAACTCAGAGAGTAGGGCGCGCATGCGATTCATAAGCGCGGTGCGCTCACGAACCCAATGCTCTCTCATTCTATGTACCGATAAGATGGCTTGTTGCTCGGGGGATTTTACGGGTACAAAGCGAGTTGATGGACGCTGAACAGCTTCGCATATGGCAACAGCATCATTAAGGTCGTTCTTTCCTTTAGTTCGATAAGGAATTACGTATTTAACGGCCATAATGCGGGCGTCGTGCCCAAGTTTATTGAGTGTTCTTGCCCAATAATGTGCACCACCACACGCTTCAACGCCTATACGCATGAGTGGCATATTTGCTATTGTAGTCAGCAGTTTAGAGCGAGTTACCGACTTATGAAGTATGACCTTACCATTTTGGTCTACGGCATGAAGACTGAAGTGGTTTTTAGCTAGGTCGATACCGCAGAAATAAGAATAATCAGACATGGTACCTCCGATGCATTTAAGTACCACATAAGTGTGGCAGATCCTCGGTAGGGGGAATCCATGTCATTCGTTATGCGCTTCTTTAAATTTTGCGTTTTAATTTGATAAGGAACAAATCTTGAAGTTTTTATCTAATAGCTCTAAGGGGCTAAAAATAAAGAAAAAAATGAAACATTGGACTTCTATGTGTGAAACTTGGGCATTTCATATTGAACGATACGCTCGATTAACAGAGTGTGGAGATACGCCTTACAATAATAATGAACGTGCTAATGTTGATTTGCTGGCTAGTTCTGCGTGGGCATCAGGAGCAATTGCTTTAGAAGAGTTTCAATCGGTCAAAGGTAATGATGGCGAAGAAGTAAATGGACGTATTGATTTATGGCTTTCTTTTGAAAGTGGTACTGAGGATTATGTTGAAGCCAAATTTAAGAAAATGTCTATTGATGGTAATTACCTAAATCAAATTGAACAGTCTTTAGCCTCAGCTGTAAAAGATGCATTGCATACTAAAGGTAGTGATGATGTTAGTGCTGTAGCAGTGACATTCATTGTGTTTTATATGAAGTCACGTTCCCCAGATGAGGTTCTAAATTCAATTGATGAAGCAATTCTCAACGTAAATAAAAATATAAAAGCGGATGTAATGGCGTGGTGTTTCCCCGAGAGAGATGTTGAGCACGTTTATAGTGATGATTACATTGTTCCAGGTGTGCTTATGTTAGGAAAAAAGGTGTAATAAGCGCATACAAACTGTTTAAGGGGGATTCGCAACGCGTGGCATTTTCACTATGCGTTGAATTTAGTGTTTAGGGTGGAATGTGGCTGCTTCGGTATTGCGTTGTTCACGCTTTAAATTTTCGTTATAAGCTATTGCATTTGTTAAGTATTTCAAAGTATGCGTAAAAGGTTCTCAGTAATATTCTTTCTTTAGTTATGTAAAGCGGGTTACTTATGGGCTCATCATCTCGCAGTAAATCGGTTGCACTTATATCGAGTGTATTTTTTGTTCTAGGTCTTTTGTCAACGAACATTGATGGGTTAGGTTTAGCGCCCATATTTGTTGTGTTGATATCCTTCTTTATGCTTATTATTCATAGTTTTCTGCACTTTAGCGGTCGTAAAAATAGCGATGTATTTAATGCTTATGAAGAGTCAGCTAAAACTAAGGCAGCAGCACTAGAGTCTGGGCTGAACAATAAAAAAATAAGTAATACGGTCAAGCTAGTTCGCTTATAACAAGCGATAGCAATTTTATAGACCAGCTAGCTATTTTTCGCTACTCGCTACTAGCTTCAACGCCTATACGCATGAGTGGCATATTTGCTATTGTAGTCAATAGTTTAGTTAGGGTTACTTACTTATGAAGTAAGACTTTACCATTTTGGTCTACGACATGAAGACTAAAGTGGTTTTTTGTTAGGGCGATACCTTTAAGTATCGTTCTAATAACAAATTTAAGTCGACTGTGTAGTGGTAGCGTTGTCAGCTACTTAATTGGGTGCTAACTGGCAAAGGAGATGTTGATCAATGGAAGAATTGATAGCCCAATATACGGGTGCAAACGAAGATGAAAGGCTAACTCGGCAATATATTGCTCAGTTAGAGTTTGATACTACGATACATAAACTCACACCTTATTTACTTAAAGGGAAATCAGTATGTGAGTTAGGAGCAGCAACGGGGCGCTATTCCTTACATTTTGCAAAATTAGGTTGTGATGTTACAGCAGTAGAACTTGCGCCTGACCAAGTGAAGATTTTAAATACTAAAGTAAAATCTGAAGGTATTGAGTTAAAAGTGTTTGAGGGTAATGCTTGTGATGTGTCATTTATCGAAAGTAATTCTCAAGACGTTTGTGTAATTCTTGGGCCCTTGTACCACCTAAAAACTCTGCATGAAAGAGAGCTTGCGGTTAATGAAGCACTAAGGATTTTAAAGCCAAATGGTGTACTAGCCATAGCCTATATTTCACGTTTCTTTGTCGCTGGTATGTTTGCCCAACAATTTCCAGAGCTAGTCACTCCGGAGGTGCTTCTAGAGTTAAATAAACATGGCACGGTATCAAACGCTAAAGCCGATAGTTTTTTCAAGGTCGGGTATTTCGCAACGCCTAGTGAAATTGAAAATCTTGTAAACAAAAATGGGTTTAATGTAATTGGACACGCAGCAACAGATGGATTTGGACGTTACATATCTAACGGTGTTAATAACTTTACGCCATCTCAATATCAGACATGGTTAGATTATCATTTAGCAAATTGCGATGAAGCAAGCCTTTTGGGATCAAGTAATCATGGTTTAGTGATCGCTAGAAAAGCCAGTTCACAAAGCAGTTAAGTCGGATTCATAAGCGTGTGCCGATTCCGTTTCGCTTCATTATGGCACACGTTCACTCACAGTTTATTGGGACGTTAGCTGTTCTATTAGTATCAGAGGGAATATGTTTAAATTCGTAAGGTTGATAGTGCTATCAAATTTATTAGCACTGCTAGTTGTGGTTACTTTCGAGTATTTCACAGGCTATTTGAAACTAGCATTTTCTAGTGATTATGCTTTCTATTCAATGCTAATTCTTCTTGCTCTGGGTTCACTTTTGTCTTTTTCCGGTCATAAGGTCGGATATAGTGACCCTAGTAACATGGCTGGCGTTTCTGCTAGTTCGTTAATTGAAAACGAGTCTGCTAAATCAACCATTGTGACAAAATTAGAGAGTACGTCTGTTGGGCACAGCTTATTGCTCGCTAGTTTGTTGCCACTACTTTATTGCCTACTATCGTAGCCATCACCTAATAGATTGTTTAACTGGATTCCAAAACGCTCGGCACTTTTGTAATGGTCGGCTTTTGTGGGTAAGGTAGTCATATTAGTTTGGTTGCATTTTTCACTAGTTAACTAGGCTTATACGAGCTTGAAAAATCTAACATGGAGAGTGAATTGAAAGATTACGAAGTTTATCTGTTCGATATGGACGGAACATTAGTAAATTCAGAGCCTTTAAAGGGCAAAGCGTTAGCATTAGCTTGTTTAGATTATGGCGCACACGTAGACCACAACATTTACAAAGATGTTATGGGGGAAAGTTGGCAGGTTGTAACGGGTCACTTTTTTGAAAATGCTAATATTGCTCCTGACTTAGAAGAGTTTAATTACCACTTTCGAGCTCATTACGAACAGATGCTCAATGATGATCTTGAGCTAAATGTTGGGGCTAAGGCTTACATAGAACAGTTAAAACTAGCAGGGAAAAAGTGTGGAGTTGTTAGTTCAGCAGCAACATGGATGGTTGATAATATTTTAACCTCGTTGCAGCTCGAGAATGCTTTTGACCTTGTTATCACACAGGAGCACGTAACTAAGCATAAACCGGATCCTGAAGCCTATACTTTAGCTCTTGGTAGATTAGCGGCTTCACCTGGCCAAACAATTGTGTTTGAAGATTCCACAGCGGGTATTCGTGCTGGTAAATCTAGTGGCTGTGATGTCATTGCTGTTAAGCATAGCTTTAATGGTAAAAATGATCTAAGCGGTGCAGTTAAAGCAATCAGTACATATGAGGAATTGCCCCGTATAAAAAACGAGTATGAGATTAGGGCGTGTTGATCTTTGCTGTACATTTCGCGTTCAACAATACATCGGTAG
>NZ_JBFSPI010000156.1:0-4432 GCF_041464685.1 Vibrio sp. 10N.237.312.B06 | reverse complement strand
GGCTTGTTCAACACTTGGGATTTAGTGTTGGCTACGCAACACCTTAATCCTTATTCGTTACCCCTCACCATCGGTCGAATCTAAAAGAGCATTCTTACCTAGTAATAGGAATGCACGTGAACGAGCGTTTAACTGCCCCTCATGCGGCTCTATTCCGTCAATTAGTTCCTGTAATCGTTCCGTATTTACTGGCTCTTGATTAATGATTTCAGCCATCTCATCCAATTGTTTGTTTAATATATCGGAAGTACTTTCAACCCCTAGTAGTCCTTTTAAAATCGACTCATATGAGTACATAGAAAGGTCTTCCAGTGGTTCAAGTTTACTTAGATCATAAATTATTGAGTCATTTACCGACTGAACAACAAAAGGTGAATGCGTAGTTACAATGAACTGAATCTTTGGGAAAGCCTTGTCAAAGAAAGAAAAGATTTTTCGTTGAATCGAAACATGCAGGTGCGCATCAATTTCATCAATTAAAACGAAACCAGTGATATCTTCCGCTGGTATATCACGTAACTCGACTTTCATCAGTAAATCGGCGTAAATGCTTAGAATTGAACTGTAGCCAGAAGACAAGTTATTAAATCGATATGGCTCTTTTCCTTCTTGGTGAATGTAGAAGGCTTGTTCCTCTGGGTTATATTGAAGAATTAGTTCATTATCTTCAAACAGGTTACGGAGATCATTTTGTACTTTTTCAAACCATGCGTTTATCTGTTGCTCTTTCTCTGGGTTATTTTCACGAGCAATTACATGCGAACCATAGTTGTAGTAACTGACTAGATATTTTTCGAACTGATTACTTGAATCCTCTTCGAAACCTTGGGATTTACCAGCCTGCTTCACGTTAGATATGCTTTCAATTTGACCATTTCCAGCAATGTTACTTGCAAGTCGATTCGCTTCGAAAAAACGAAGGATAAATTGATTTTTGTTAACAAATTCGAACAGAGCATCAGAATCACTGATATCCATGTTTTCGTTAGATATACGTTCTAATTGTCCTTTGGATAACTGAACTTTGTTAGCGTAGAAATTGTAATTTTGGTCCGATACGAGAATGCGATCCAACTGTGTTTGGTAATTGTTCAATTGTTGCTGAATGGCTTCTTTAGACTGTATTTTCCTATTAAAGAATTGCTTTAGGTATTGATGTAACTGATGTAGAAAACGAGTCTTGCCGCAGCCGTTTCCACCTGTGATTATGAGATTTTTTCCGTTTAAGTTAGTGGTAACGCGCTTATCACTAGTACCAATCAATTTGAAATCTATTGATTCAATCATGCTTTTAACCAATTATGAGCCTAATTGATATTCTACAAGGTAAGATTGCAAGTACCAACTACATAATTTGCCATACTTCTAGTTATTCATGAATTGCTAATTTAGCAAACTTACTGACGCATTTGTGTCCATAAGCTTCTGAGATTGAATTTTTACCCATGGCACTTTCTAGCTCGAAAGTGCCCCAAAGCTTGCTAGCAAGTTTTCAATGAGAGTGCTGCTGCTTTGATTTATCCCAAACTAAGTTAATGATTCAGTAGAATTGCTAATCTTGTCGCATACTTGCATATGGCTTTACACAGCCTTTTGATACAGAAGATGATGATATGTTGAATATTTCAACAAATCACACAGAATCAATATAAAAAACCTGTATATTCAGACAACTATGCAGCAGTTCTTTATGTAAAGTTGATGCGATAAACAGAAAATTTCAACATATAAAGCTGTTATGCTACTGGCGGAAAAGTTAGCAAGGAGAATATATGAAGCCTAGGTTGTTTATTGGCTCATCGGTTGAAAATCTGGATGTTGCTTATGCTATCCAAGAAAATTTAGAACACTCAGTAGAAGTTACAGTATGGTCTCAAGGTGCATTTGAATTGAGCAAATACACTATGGAATCGCTAATGGATGCATTGGACGATTCTGACTTCGGCTTGTTTGTTTTTTCTCCTGATGACATTACACAGTTAAGAGGAGAATCAAAGAAAACAGTTCGTGACAATGTTGTCTTTGAACTTGGCTTATTTGTGGGTGGGTTAGGGCGAGAACGTAACTTCATTGTTATTCCTCGCGGTCATGAAGACTTTCATTTACCTACAGACTTGCTAGGAATTACTCCAGCAACATTTGACGCTGAAAGACAAGATGGCAACTTGGTTGCATCATTGGGTCCAGCCTGTAATCGAATTAACAAGTCAATTGGAAAATTAGGGGAAAAAGTTGGTTCTGATGAGAAAGATAATCAACCTGAAAACGCCGTCGAAGATGTAGGTGAATCAAACTTCATCGATGATGAAAATGACTGTATCTCTCTTATTCAATCATGGATGGGACAACGTCATAGCAGTGATAATACAGCAGTAATCAAGTATGTAGATGTCGATAGAGAGCTAGGGTTAGCCAAAGGCTCTGCACTTAAATATATTGAAGTTGCAGCCAAGGAGTGGGGCTATGTTCCTTCTCGAAAAGGTGCTTCGACAGTTTTGTTCAAAGACTCGTCACCAAACCATTGGTAGCATACAAGTTGCCCCTTAACACGGGGTATTTTGGTATGGGTTGGGTTCTGTGTTTACGGTGGTCTGTTTTGGTTTGGTGGCGGGCAACTTATGGCGGCGTTATGTTTTTAGAGTAAGGAAGGCTTAATGGATAAGATATTCAATCTCTCCAACATTTCAGAAAGCGAAAAGAAAGAAATGTTGGAGAGTAAAGTAGAGTTCAGCAAAAAAAATAGCCAAATAGCATCTGCAAGTAGAAAGATTAGTAAAAGTGGTAAGTGTTTGTATTGCAAAGAGCCAACAACAAGTTACTGCAACTCTCACTCAATACCTGCATCATTTTTGAAAAATATAGCCGAAGATGGAAAGCTATTAACTCACGGAGGGTTAATTGATCTTCCTTTGTTAAAACCCGACTCTGGAGTCAATCAAGCAGGTACTTTTCATGTTATCTGTAGAGATTGTGACAGTAAAATTTTTAGTGATTACGAAAATAAAGATACTTACGACAGTAGCCTTAAGCAAAAAACGCTTGCTCAAATAGCAATGAAAAACTATCTGAAAGCTATTAGCCAAAGAGCATTTGAAATAGCATTTCATGAAAATCTGGAAGAAGATTCAGGCATTGACTTTAGTTCTATCAACAACATCAAAGATCTTGACCTTAAAGAAAATGTAAGAGGTTTTGAGCGTGCAAAAAAAGTAGATTTGAAATGTATTCAAGATGAATATTACTTGTTCTTTCATGAAAAGCTCAATTACGTCGTGCCGATTGCATTTCAACATAAGCTAGCGTTAGCAGTCGATTTAGAAGGGTATGTTGTAAATAATCTTTACAATCATGACCCTAAATATAAAATTCAACACTTACACTTAGCTGTTTTTCCTCTTGAAGAGACTAGTGTTGTTGTGATGTTTATCGACAAAAAAGATACTAGATATCTCCAGTTTATACGTCAGTTTAATCTCTTGTCGCTAGAAGATAAGCTAGCATTAGCTAACTACATTGTCTTCTTGTACTCTGAAGACTTTTTCCTTTCGACTTCACTTGATGAAAAAATTGTTAATGATGAAATTCTAAAATGTGTTTCAGGTAGCATCGGTGTCGGGATGGTTGGTCTTGGCGGAAGTATTGTAGAGGCTCTTAAAGATAACTTTAGTTTAGCGGTGTTCAAAGATGTCCCTAACTTATTATCTCCAGACCATTCAGTATGCAGGAAATAAAAACATAAAAAGCTGTTATGTTTTCAGGAGGAAATTTGGAATTATTACAGTCAGTCTTTTTGCAGATAACAGTTGCGGTTGCTATCGCAGGTATCAGTTCTTTTATCACTGTTCGGTTATCGTTGAGCAAGTTTCGGACGGAAAAATGGTGGGAAAAACGAGTTGAAGCTTACGAAAGAGTGTTGGAAGCATTCCACAAAGCTAAAAAGTACTCTTCTGAACATTTAGATGCCGAATATCTCGATTCACAAGTCTCTAAAGAACGAGACCAAGAACTAATTAAGTTCTCCAAACAAGCCAAAGAAGAAATCACAAGAGTAGCTGATATTGGCTCTTTTCTATTATCTACGGATGCTATGAGCCTGATAAATGAGTATCAAAAGGAAAAGAATGATAGCTATTTTTTGGAATTCCACACATTCCAAGAACACGCTGAACACGACTATGAGTTGGTTATTAAGTATTTAACTAAATTTTCTGCTTTAGCAAAAGTGGATCTCAAAAGTGACCAAACATAACAAATGACTAAGAGTCATTCCCAACGATTGGCATTTTCAGTTTGTATCGGCTTTGGTGTGTACGGCACAATGGTTTAGGTTAGTGGTAGCCTTGCTCACCTTAACAGGGCTACTTTCCCATACCATACCGGCTCTTCTCCGCTTAGATGAGTCTATAAATTAACAATAAAACCGGTAACACAT
>NZ_JBFSPI010000155.1:0-4477 GCF_041464685.1 Vibrio sp. 10N.237.312.B06 | reverse complement strand
TCAAACCTATGCGAGTCACCCCAGCAGAGCTGGGGGTTTATCAATGTTTAATTAGAGAATCAGAGCGATGGAACGCAAAAGGTCAGTTTCAACAACATTCGACCTTAATACCTGATATTCACTCATCAGTATTTCTGGAAGTGGTTAACGACTAAGACGGAACTGATGAGTGACTAGCTGTTAGCAAAGCCTGAAAAGAAGATCTTCAGGCTTTCGAAATACCGTTGAGCAACATTTATTGGTAGGATTTTAAATGAATACATAAGCAAGTTAATCTTGTCGGATCTTCAGTTAAACCATATACGGCATCACGAAATCACTTCTTGTTATTCTGCTCAACCAACTTTTCATTCCACGCTTCGTTGCCGTCTCGCTTACTGACATCATACTCAGAGCAGAACTGCGATATGGTCATGTTGTTATCGCCAGTTGCTAACTTTAATGCCAATTGAACTTGTTGAAGTTTGCTTTGCAGACGAAGGTTTTGACCTGCCTTTGGGCTTTTTTCTTTAGCAAACTTTAAAGCAGCATGTTTACGTTCGGCAGCTCCCGCTCGGCGATCCGCTTCTGATAATAGATATTTTAGCTGCGCGACACTCTTGCCCTTCTTAAAGGCAGGCTCAAGCAACTCAACGCATTCATCAAATGATGGATTTATAACATATGGATCAATTCTATGCGCTTGTTGGCGCATCCACTCTAGCGCGAGCTTTTCATCTGACATAATTACATCTTTACCAAAGAAATAGCCGTACATGGTATCGCTCAATAGCAAACCGCTGCAACAATAAATTAAGCTACAGTGTCACATTTAATTTCAAGGAAATTGCAGTTTTCTAAAAGAACCCTCCTTTCACTACCACTTATTCAAACTGGATGATCGGAATAAAGTGATGCTGCGTAGATATGTTTTAGTTAGTAAACAAGTCGTCGAAAACAAAAGTGAGAAGAAGAGAAGATATGAAGGCAATGACCCTTTCAAGACAAGATATCCAAGCAATGGACCAGCGTGAGCGCGCTCGTTTAATTAACTCCTTATCGGGGTTTAAAAGCGCAAACCTTATTGGCACCTGTGACAAGCAAGGGCTAGAAAATCTTGCAGTAGTGAGCTCCGTGGTTCATTTGGGGTCGAATCCACCTTTACTTGGCTTCATCATCCGGACTGCGGAAAGTCGCCGTCATACACTAGAAAATATCCTAGAAACTCAACACTTCACTATCAATAGTATCGGGGCGGGCTTTGTTCAAAAAGCTCATCAAACTTCCGCTCGTTATCCTAAATCAGTCTCAGAATTTAACGCGGTCGGTCTCACGCCCTATTACGATGATGTGTTCCCTGCTCCGTTTGTTTTGGAAAGCCCTCTGAAAATAGGCTTAGCCTTCAAAGAGCAGATAACAATTGAAAGTAACCAAACTCAAATTTTGATTGGTGAAGTTGTTACAATTCACGCGCCAAAACGTGCTGTGATGCCGGACGGCTACCTAGATTTAGAAGCGTTAGATTTAGTCACAATTTCAGGGCTAGACAGTTATCATGTCACGCAGAGGTTACATCATTTAAGCTATGCAAAACCAAATAGGGCCCTATTTCCACTGACCCACGAAGGCAGCCCAACCTCATGGGAGGCTTTCGAACACAATCTCACTCATTTTGTTCGGTAATTTACTGACAAAGGTGCTAACTTTCTCAACTTCACCCTGTGCACCACACAACAGCGCTAAACTACATCTATTTCCAAGGACCCTTTTGAAGTTAACCCACTTTAAATACAAAACGCGCAAAGGCCCAGACTACCGACATGGCGATCAGGTGTCATTCATGGACATCAAACAGACCTTCGGTATGGGCAGCATTCGTGTGGGCGCTTGGGTAACGAAAGAAGAGAAAGAGCTCGCTGCAAATCTGATATTCGACTCGTTAGCAGACTTGGCTTACATCTTGGCTTTGCCACCAGAAGCAATTGGCCTTCGCGGGACATTAGGCTTAGCGTTCGGCAGTGGTGGAAGAAAGGGTGTACAAGCACACTACGCACCAAATCAAAGAGAACTCGCTCTAGCTAAGAACGCAGGTGCCGGTGCGTTAGCGCATGAGTTCTGGCATGCATTTGACCACTATATCGCAGAGAAAGCATTTGAGATTGGCGATACCTCTGGCCCTCGCAAGCAAATCTTGTTCGCCAGTGACTGTTGGTTACACGATAGAAAGGTACGACCTCATCCATTAAACGAAAGTTTGATGTCTGTGTTCGATTCCACACTACTCAGCGACAATAACCTAGACAAACACGATTACGTGGCACGAAGTGTTATTGCAGACCAGGCAACGTCGGCTCGTTACTTCTCATTGCCCACAGAGATGATGGCCCGCGCGTTTGAATCTGCGATTGAATCCTGCTCAGATATAGAAAACTCGTATCTCGTCGACGGCACAACCAAGCCAGACATGTTCCCTCTCTATCCAGATCTCACACATCGAATGGAAATCTACAATGCGATGCAAGGCTATTTTGCACCATTAGGGCGATCTTTAAGTAAGTAACGTTTGGGTCAGATAGGACAATAGATGACCCAATCTTCAAAACTGTTTATAGTCCAGACATACACTTCAACATCCATGATTTAGAGGCAGTAATGATCAGTTGGCCATCTTTAGTAAAACTCGACGGTGATGATGAACTTATTTACGTCGCGTCCGAGAACGATTTTCAGGCAGAATGCTCAGAGATGATCTTGGGCGAAGAGGATTACCTCATCGATTCAGTTGGCGACAGTTACTCGCTTCAATCGAGCTCAAATCAACTGTCTCTAGCGAAACGAACTGAACACTATTCGACTGAAAGCGTGACCAAACTGATTCGAAACCACGAGTTCCAGAAAGCTGAAGTGTGCCTGATGAAGATCCACTTCCTAACGATAGAAGAAGCGATTCAGTCTTTGGCTTTTGAGGCTCGCTAATACTGCTTAAGAACTCGTATCAAAGCTAATTCCCAAGACAGATTAAACAAAAACAGCGCCAATTCAGGCGCTGTTTTTGTTTGTTGTCTAGCTATCTCAGAGAAAGCTAATTCATTAAGCGATAAAAATCTGTGCCAGTGCGTAGCCTAAGCAACATGCGCCTACTACACCGATTAAACCAACCGACATGAATGAGTGGTTGAAGTACCACTTACCAATCTTGGTGGTGCCAGAGACATCGAAGTTAACCGTTGCGATATCTGATGGGTAGTTAGGGATGAAGAAGTATCCGTAAACCGCTGGCATTAAGCCGATCAACAAGGCTGGGTCTAGTCCTAAGCCAAGGCCAACCGGTAGCATCATACGTGCAGTCGCGGCTTGAGAGTTCACCACAACCGATACGATGAACAGCGCTAGCGCAAACGTCCACGGGTAGTTGGTCACCATTTCCACGATGCCAGATTTGAACTGAGGCATTGCGTATTGGAAGTAAGTATCCGACATCCAAGCGATACCGAAGATAGCAATCGCCGCCACCATACCCGATTTGAATACCACACCGTTTGGCACATCACGCGGGTCAGTTTTGGTTGCCAGCAAGATGATACCGCCGAAACAGAGCATCATCATTTGGATGATCACCGACATCTTGATTGGCTTGTCGCCGTCTACGATGGTTCTGATCTCAGGCACCATCGCCACGATAACAATCACGACAATCGACAATAGGAAAATCAATACCGCATTACGAGCCGAAGTTGGCAGTACTTCATCCAAAGAGGTCGCAGTGGTGCTTTCAATGCGCTTTTTCCACTCTGGATCTTTTAGACGCGCTTGGTATTCAGGATCGTCGTTCAGTTCTTTACCGCGTTTCAAGCTATACAGAGAAAGCAAAAGTGTACCGAACAAGGTTGAAGGAACCGTCACCATCAGAATAGAAAGCAGAGTAATAGAGTGTTGGATATCAGAAAGTTGCGCGAGGTAATAGACCACAGCAGCAGAAATTGGTGATGCCGTGATAGCTAGCTGAGACGCAACAGACGCAGCCGCCATTGGGCGCTCAGGACGAATACCATTCTTCAACGCAACATCGCCGATGATTGGCATAATTGAGTAAACCGCGTGGCCAGTACCCAATAGGAATGTCATCGAGTAAGTCACGAACGGTGCTATCAAGGTGACGCGTTTCGGGTTCTTTCTCAGTACCCTTTCCGCAACTTGAAGCATGTATTTCAAGCCACCAGCCGCTTCGAGGATCGAAGCGCAGGTAACAACAGCGAGGATGATCAGCATTACGGTGACAGGTGGAGACGTTGGTGGCATCTTGAAGACAAACACCTCGATAACCAAGCCAATCCCAGAAACAACACCTAAGCCAATACCGCCATACCGAGACCCGATATAAAGTACGACTAATAAAAATAGAAACTCAAAATACAACATAAGCAACCTTGCTAAAAATGTGGACTAGTTAAATGACCTCCGGCGGAGCCGGAGGCTTATTGGGTGACGCCCTCTAAGG
>NZ_JBFSPI010000154.1:0-4519 GCF_041464685.1 Vibrio sp. 10N.237.312.B06 | reverse complement strand
ACGGTATGCTAAGAACAAAAATGCCGTTCACTCTTAAGTGAACGGCATTAGCCCTAGTGGCTCCTTTTTTTATTGCTTTCTTACACTCATGATTACTTAAAAACTGACACTCATCGCTTACTTTTCGTACCAAACCCCAATAAACCTAAAAAATCTATCATTTGAGTGCAATAAATTCATCAGTTCAACGGTCTGTTGCTAGGATGGTAAGAGCCCTTAAGTAATTGATTGAATTTACTGTTGAATTAGAAATTATTTCAGAAACAGATAGAATAACTGTAGGGAGTTCGAAATAACAATGCTCTTGCCCGTTCACTACCAAATGGAAAAGTTTATGAACAAGATAGTAAGTATGTTAGGAATCATGGCAACCGTTGCATACAGCGCAGCCATTTACGCTGATGAAGCAACATCAACCAATAGCTGGAACCAAATAGAACAGCAGGCAGAGGGACAAACTGTCTACTTTCACGCTTGGGGCGGAAGCCAAGAAATCAATCGTTACCTACAATGGGCAGGCAAGGAGTTACAAAGTGACTACGGTGTGACCTTAAAGCATGTAAAAGTAACCGACATTGCTGAAACGACTACTCGACTACTTGCAGAAAAAGCCGCAGGCAAGAACAGCGAAGGCAGTGTCGATATCGTTTGGATTAATGGTGAGAACTTTCGCTCGATGAAAGACAATGCGCTGTTATTTGGACCATTCACAGAATCACTTCCAAACTGGCAGTACGTTGATAAATCTTTACCAATTGATGTCGATTTCTCGGAGCCAACCGAAGGCTTAGAAGCACCTTGGGGCGTCGGACAACTGGTGTTCATTCACGACCAAGAGACGCTAAACAATCCGCCACAATCTTTTTCAGAGATGTTGAGCTACGCTCAAGCTTTCCCGAACCGCTTAAGCTACCCTCGCCCACCTGAATTTCATGGCACCAGCTTCATCAAGTCTCTACTGATTGAGCTAACAGACAACAACCCTGCACTGGCACAACCTGTTTCGGAAGACAACTTCCAAGAAGTTACAGCACCACTGTGGGCTTACTTAGATAAATTCCATAAAGTGGCATGGCGAGGCGGAAAGCAATTTCCTGCAGGTACATCTGAAAGCATTCAACTTCTGGATGACGGACAGCTCGACCTCGCGATTACGTTCAATCCAAACTCTGTTTATTCAGCACAATCAAGTGGCCGCCTAGCTGAAACTACCAAGGCCTATGCTCTAGAAAGTGGCGCTCTGTCTAACATTCACTTCCTTGCGATTCCTTGGAATGCTAATGCAAGTGCTGGCGCTCAGGTAACCATCAACTTCTTGTTGAGCCCAGAAGCACAATCGCGCAAAGGCGACCTCAATGTTTGGGGCGATCCTTCAGTGTTGAGCAGCAAATATCTGACCGGTAGCGCTAAAAATACCCTGCAATTTAAATCGATTGATGAACCACACCCTAGCTGGCAAAACGCGCTCGAGAAAGAGTGGCTTAAGCGATACGGTAACTAAAATTCATGCTACGCGCTCTATATTTTGTTGTTATAGCTGTGTGCATTGTCCCTACGATTCCTGGGGTAGCGGGAGTAGTGGCCTCGTCACTGAGTTTCATCCCGCCCCTAGGTTTAGAGGAACCAACACTCAACGGTTTTAACCAAGTCTTTCAATGGGAAGGGGCTTGGCACTCTATTGGTTTGAGCCTAGGTTCAGCGGTCGCCAGCAGCTATATCGCCTGCTTCCTGACCTTTTGTATTCTTCAGGCTTCTTGGGGAAACAAGTTTTGGAGAAAGATTGAGCTAACGCTATCGCCAATGCTTGCCATTCCGCATGTGGCTTTCGCTATCGGCTTTGCTTTTCTGTTTAGCCCAACAGGGCTTGGCGCAAGAGCCGTGCATCACTTACTTGGTGAATCGGCTACAAGCTCTGAATTGGCTTTGCTGATAAAAGATCCTTACGCGTTTGGCCTAATCATTATGCTCGCACTCAAAGAAGTGCCCTTCTTATTGCTGATGAGCATTTCGATACTTCAACAAATCGATGTTGAACGCATCACTAAGGTCAGTGCCTCTCTGGGTTATAGCCGTGCTCAGATCTGGTGGAAGTGTATTTTCCCACAATGGTTTACCAAGCTTCGCTTCCCTATGTTGGCGGTGCTTGCTTACAGCGTATCGGTTGTCGACATCGCTCTGATCATTGGCCCAACCAATCCGCCGACCTTTGCCGTTTTGGTATGGCAATGGTTTAACGACCCAGACCTTAATCTATTGCCACGAGCTGCCGCTGGCGCCATCGTTTTATTCGGTTTGGCTTCGTTGATCATCGCCCTAGCGCGTCTAATCGAATGGGCAATTCTCAAGTACTTTAGAACTTGGCAATATTCAGGAAGAACAGGTATTAACCTTCCAGGAAAAACGATCTTCGCAGTGCTTGCTGCATTGTCACTACTGATCATTCCACTAATGGGGATTTGGAGTGTTGCTCAACGTTGGCGTTTCCCTGATTTACTTCCAAGTCGCTACAGCATGCGTTTCTGGGAGTTTGAGTGGGATGGCATCATGAGCACCGTCGGGCAAAGCTTGTGGATTGGCCTTATTGCCGCTTCCGTTGCTTTATTACTCGCGCTGGTAGCTCATGAGTACCGAATCAAATACAAGTGGCAAGTTCCGGGCTTTGTTATCGCGATTCCCATGTTGATACCTCAACTCTCGGTATTGTTCGGCATGCAAGTGACCACGCTTTATATCGGCAGCAGCGCCTATGAATTTTGGGTAATTTGGGCGCATGTTTTCTTTGCTTTCCCGTTTGTGTATCTGTCTTTGGATGGCCCTTGGAAAAGCTTCAATGACGGCCTGATAAAAGCCTCGTTGAGCTTGGGTAAATCGCCATTTCAAAGCTGGTACTCCATCAAGCTGCCTATCTTGTTACCCGCTATTGCCTTTGCTTGGGCGGTCGGGATCAGCGTAAGTTTGGCTCAGTACTTACCCACCTTGATGCTCGGCGCGGGCCGTATTAGCACAATCACCACAGAAGCCGTTGCCCTTACCAGTGGTTTCGACCGCAGAGTGACAGCTATCTATGCCATTTGGCAGGCCCTATTGCCTCTGTTCTTTTTCTCTTTAGCGATATTAGTCAGCCGACTTCAACTCAGATATCGCCGTCTTACTTTTAAAGGTTTTCTAACGAATGAGTCTGCACCTCAACGACCTCGCCATCCGTAAAAACGATGGTGTATCGCTGTTTTCAGCGCTAAACGTAACATTAGAATCAGGCCAAGTATTGGCTTTGATGGGGCCGAGCGGCTGCGGAAAATCGACCTTGTTGGACGCCGTAGCTGGGCACTTAAATGATGAGTTTTCGTATTCTGGCACCGTTATTTTGAACGACATTCAGCTGGATGACCTGCCTTCACATCAGCGTGAAGTCGGTATTCTTTTTCAAGATGACTTGTTGTTCCCTCACCTCAAGGTATGGGAAAACTTGGCGTTCTCTCTGCCTAATTCAATTAAGGGCTCCGCTCGTCAACAGCAAGCGATGGCTGCACTAAAAGACATAGAGCTAACTCACTTGGCAGAGTCTTTCCCGGATCAAATATCTGGCGGTCAACGTGCAAGAATCAGCTTAACTCGTATGTTATTGGCGAAGCCGAAGCTCGCCCTACTCGACGAACCGTTTAGTAAGTTAGACCAAGAGTTAAGAGCACAATTTCGCGATTGGGTCTTCGAACAGCTGACAAAAGCAAATATCCCAACATTAATGGTCACGCACGACGAAGCTGACGTACCTCAAGGGGCGCAAGTGCTGTCTTGGCCATGGAGGAGTCATCATGCTGGATAAGTACTCCATCAAGGTCATTAAGTGGCCATTAAACCAATCAGCTAAGTTGCTGAGTCAATTCGGTATCACGGCAAATCAAACCACCTTATTTGGCTTTCTGGTCGGGTGTTTAGCGTTTCCGGCGTTGGCATTTCAACATTACGAATGGGCGCTAGGCTTCATTGTGTTCAACCGAGTATGTGATGGGCTTGATGGGGCTTTGGCTCGAATCCAAGGCATTAGTGACGCTGGCGGTTTTCTCGACATCAGCCTCGATTTCCTTTTCTATTCGTTAATTCCTTTTGGCTTTGTTATTGCGAACCCAGAACACAACGCCATTGCCGGTGCGTTTTTGATCTTCTCTTTTATCGGTACTGGCAGCAGCTTTTTGGCGTTTGCCGTGATGGCAGGCAAACGAGGCATCGAAAACCCAGTCTATAAACATAAGTCTCTCTACTACATGTCAGGGCTAACCGAAGGCACTGAAACCATCGCTTGTTTCATCGCGTTCTGTATTTGGCCTCAACACTTTGCTGTTATCGCCTACACCTTTGGCACCGCGTGCTGGCTAACTACATTCATGCGAATTTACTTTGGATTCCAGACACTCAAGGATCAAACTAGCTAGGGCGTGTATTTCTCATAAATAAAAACGCCGCTCAAATGAGCCAACACCTATCATTTAAGGTGTTTAGATCGCACAGTGTAGCGAGTCTT
>NZ_JBFSPI010000153.1:0-4558 GCF_041464685.1 Vibrio sp. 10N.237.312.B06 | reverse complement strand
TCCCAGCCAAATATCCGTTCAGGTTCAAGCAATAATGCTTATCCGAACGGCATTACCTCATTTGACGAGCCTTTTTTAATGAATCACCTATACCCTCTGACCAAAACAATCCCCACGGTTACCTTTTGTTTACCTCGCCTCCTTTACTGTCCTTGATAAGAAAAATGAACCACAAGGAAAGAGCATGAAATTATTCGCTTCATTACTCACGACAGTCGGTATTACTGGTGTTGTCTGGGGGCTATTACATATTCAGCCTGCGATTGCGGATGCATCGACGGAGCAGCCAATCGCTGAGTTATCAACGAAACAGTCATCAATAAGTAAGCCGCTAACAAATAAGCCCGCAACTAAAAAACCACAAGTCACTGCAAACACAACTTTTCTGCAAGGTTTGAGCAAGACGATTCCATTAGAGGATGTTCCTGAGTTATGGGTGGACTTCTATCAGAGCCTCGAAGTCAATGACGAAAAGAGCGCACAACAACAAGTCATCGTGATCTATCAAGAGATCAGCTCTGATTTCAGCGAAGCAACAATCATGATTGGCTTCCCGACTCAGCAATCAAAATCAAATAAAAACAAGTCCTTAATTAAGCTCCCAAACAAAGCCAAAGGCACGCTTCTACTAGGTAAAGGCGAACATACCGAACAGGAATTAGCACAAGCTTGGGAAGGTATCGCGATATTAAAAGAAGTGGATATGGTTATAGAACATCACCAGCTGAACCAGCATGGTTTGCCAGATTCTAGTGAGTTATACGTCTATTATAAGAACAATCAGTAAAGGATTTAGTTATGAATTTCACTATGGATAGCATTGGGGATTTTCTCTCTCAAACATTCACAGAAACGAGCATCATCCTAACCGAAACTTGGGTAGATGATAATTTTCTGCTGCTTGCTCTGGCTCTGTTTATCTTTGAGCTTATCCGCTATGCCTTTAAGAAAAAGCTCAGCTGGAATATGTTGGTAGACAGCGCGACTAACTTAGTCACTTTGTTCTTCTTGTTGGTTACCCTTTTCTTTGTCGGGTTAGCCTATGTGGGCACGTTTGTTTACGCCTACGAGAATTTCAGCCTAACTCAGCTACCGATATCTGGTTGGACAATTCTGGGTTGCTTGATCTTGGCCGATCTCGCGTACTACTGGGAACACAGATTCTTGCACAGCAACGGTTTAGCTTGGGGAACGCACTCTGTTCACCATAGCTCGCCTTACTTTAATATCTCTGTCGCTTACCGATTCGGGCCTTTGGATTGGTTCTTCCCGTTCTTCTTTTATTTGCCGTTAATCCTGCTCGGATTCAATCCGTTTGTGGTGCTGATGTGTGAAACCTTTGTGCAGCTTTATCAAACGCTATTGCACACCGAAACAGTTAAGCGCCTGCCCCGCCCTGTTGAAGCGGTGTTTAATACGCCTTCACACCACAGAGTGCATCACGCGACCAACAAGCAGTATCTTGATAAGAACTATGCTGGCATCTTTATCATTTGGGATCGTATGTTCGGCACCTTCGCTAAAGAAGAGGAAGAAGTCAGATACGGTGTGTTCCCGAGAATCAACTCTGTGAACCCATTTAAGGTATATTTCCACGGCTACGTTAAACTGTGCCAACAGTTATGGCATGCGCCAAATTGGAATTATCGACTACAGCTTCTTATTCAGCCGCCTATTTGGGCTTGGAAAAGAGAACGAGAAACAAAGTAAGGACACTTATGAGCATTAACGCCCTGCTGATTGAAGACGACAGCGACTTAGCAGAAGCCATTGCAGACTATATGGAACTCGACGGTTTCGAATTCGATTTTGCTTACAATGGCTGCGCAGGGCTCAACCTTGCGTTAGAGGGGCGTTATGACATCATTTTGACGGACATCAACATGCCGAAAATGGACGGGCTTGATGTCTGCCAATCACTTCGCCAACAAGGTGTCACGACACCGATCCTAATGTTGACCGCAAGAGACACGCTACAGGACAAGATCGCGGGGTTCGAAGTAGGTTCGGATGACTATCTAGTGAAGCCTTTTGCGATGGAAGAGTTGAAAGTACGGCTGATGGCGTTGATACGTCGCTCTCAAGGTTCGGTGACGTCGCTGTCTGTGGCAGATCTCCAACTGGACTTAGACAAGCACCAAGCCCTTAGAGACGGCAAGCTATTGAAGCTCTCGCCAGTATGTTGGCGAATGCTCGTTATGTTAGTGCGAAACAGCCCTAACGTGGTGAGCAAAGCCAAGCTTGAAGAAGCATGGGAAGACGAAATGCCAAGCTCTGACAGCGTGAAAGCGCACCTGTTTAAGCTTCGACAAGTGGTTGATGCGCCCTTTGACTCAAAACTGATTCACACGGTTCATGGTATTGGTGTGGTCTTGCATGAGGAGCCATCATGAAACACGCGAACATGAATCGAGTCAGTATTAAGCGCGACATCTATCTCTATTTATTTGGCATCGTCGTGCTACTGACGGCCATCTACAGTTTGATGGTTTCACAGAGCTACCATATTGGCCTTAATGAATCGGCAAAATATGGATTCTTGTATGAGTTGGAAGTCGCAGAGCAGCAATACATCGAAACAGGGCAACTGCCAGACTACCAAAACCCAACATTCCAAGCCTTTCTAAGCTATTCAGAGCTGCCTGTTAAGTTTCAACAAACCTTTGATTGGAAAGCGTTTGATAACGATGCGATTTATGAACACTACGAGCGATCACCTAACAATGATTCAGGCCAATACCTCTATGCAGCCAAACATCAAATTTCCGGCAAAGACGAAGCCTTGTACATCATTTCTGAGTACGATGAAGCCATCTATTTGAATCTATTCGAGCTGAACCCACCTGATTCCGTCAACCAAATTAACAATGCCTTCATTGCCATCGGCGCTCTTTTACTCTTGGTGTTCTTGATCATTCGCCTTCTGATACATCGAGTTACTAAACCGATCATTACCTTATCTAAATGGTCTGAATCTCTGGATGTGGGCAACACTGAAGGGCTGACTCAGTTTCGATACAAAGAAATCGACCAGTTGGCTACGCAGCTTGTAAAGAGCGTACAAGGTGAGCGTCAGGCCAATGAGCGTGAGAGCTTTTTCTTAAGAGCAGCGAGCCACGAGTTAAGAACACCGATTGCCACTATTTCAGCCAGTGGCGATATGCTGGTGCGGTTGTCTGAAAGTATTCCCAACAGCGGCCAACGAGCCGTCGCACGAATCCAACGCTCAGCCACCAACATGAAAGCCTTAGTGACAACTCTGCTATGGATGAGCCGTAATAACGAGATGGAAACCAACTATGAGCAAATCAAGCTGACTCCCCTGCTCAATAACATTATCGAAAGCCAACGTTATCTTTTAAAAAACAAAGAAGTGGACATTCAAACCAAGGTTGAGCAAGAAGAACATACCCTGCCCCGTGAATTAACTGAGGTTGTGCTCACCAACTTAATCCGAAATGCATTTCAGCATGGTGGCAGCGGAGATATCAGCATCACACTGACAGAACATCAGTTTGAGGTAATCAACCGCTTGGAAGATGAAAACCTAGCAAACGACTCAGTACAGCAAACCTCTTTTGGTATCGGCCTAGAGCTCATTGATCGCGTTTGTCAGAACCAAGGTTGGCAGTTTACTCATGAAACTCACAACAATAAGTTCAACGTTAAGGTAATTCTGTAGATGCTTAATTGATGGTGACCAAAAGTTTACCCTTGCTTGGTTATGCTAATCGCACAATCTAGTTAGGAGTAATGTTATGGGCACTTGGATTCTAGAAACACTATTGTGGGCTGTGGTAACCGTGGCGGTTTGTGTCGCGATTTGGGGTCTTTACTTACCTAATATATTAATCGCATTAGGCGTGTCGGTAGCGGTATCGCTGTTACTGGGGAATAGCTGGAGAAGCTAGAATTTCGGCAAGAAGACGATGAGCAAAACGAGCTGTGCGCTTACACACCCGACAGCACCTAAGTTACTAAGTTACTAAGTTACTAAGTTACTAAGTTACTAAGTTACTAAGTTAGATTGTTAGGTACTCACTGTCGGGCGCAGAATTGAATTAGCTAGTCAGCGTATCTTCGAATACACCAAGCTCGCGACCAAGCCAAGTCGCACGTACTGTATGGTCTAGAGTTTCTTCACCGCCGGTTACTGGGTGAATCAACACCGACATGTCACCGCGTTCTTTTTCAAGCCATTCCACAATGCCCGACTCTTTGTTCGCAAAGTGAATCTCAAACATCGGCATTTTATGTGGCCCAACCAAACGCTGGATTAATGGAAAAGTCTCTAACACATCTTTACGTTCCGATAGAATTTTCTGACGCAGTGTTTCTGCCTGCTCTGCAAAGCGCAGAGGGAAATAGATATGACCGTGGTACATGGCACCATCCTTTAGAATTATGATGCGAACAGTTTAACCTGCTTTCTCTAGCAAGGACAGCCAACCAATGGCAGCCGAAGTACTAAACATCATGTAGAAGGCTGATCTAGCTGAAAGTTTCTAGGGCGTGTTGATCTTTGCTGTACATTTCGCGTTCAACAATACATCGGTAG
>NZ_JBFSPI010000152.1:0-4590 GCF_041464685.1 Vibrio sp. 10N.237.312.B06 | reverse complement strand
GGATTATCTGCTAACTGCAAGATCGTTCAAGTCTTCTTAAACGATCGGCATTAACGTTTACAAAGGGCCTTATTGTACTCCGCCCAGTTAGTTATCTTATTGTTTGATTTACCGATATCACCGCCATTCCAATCGTTTCAAATGATCAGATCGCAGGACTTGGAAAAGGTTCAACTAATTTAGGCAACAACGCCTGGCAGATAGGGAAACTGTAACCCTCGATAGTAGTATGGTTGCTTATCGTAATGTTGATAACAATCTTGTTACTATGCTACAGTACTCATTACCTGTTTTTTTAAGAACTAAATTGATTGCGGAGTTGATGAACAATTAGATGGGTAAATCGAAGAGAAAAATCACCAATTGGAAAGAATACAACCAAGCGCTCGTAAACAGAGGCTTGCTGACTTTCTGGATGGATGACGACGCAATCCCAATTGGTACAGTGACACTCCGTCTGGACGCAGAGGTAGAAGCAATAAGTTCCGCGATAGAGACTGCCCTGATGCTGAAGGGGATTTTCAATTTGCCACTCCGTGCTCTACAGCGCTTTATTGATTCGCTGTTTAGTCTGATGGATGTAGATTTGCGTTCACCGAATTACACCAGCATAAGCAAGCGAGCACGAACAGTAGAGGTGAACTATCGGCTCAGTCGCTCACCTCTTCATTGACGCGACGGTTGAGTTGCAGAGAAAGTCGGAAAAGTTGGCGTCGCGAGCGCCTGAATGTCGGTTTGTTATGAGCTTAGTGACCGATGAAAAAGGCAATGAGTTGGCAAGGTGGTATTTATTATCAAATGTTTTTGATGTTGTGCGACAGAGATAGCGATGTGGTATTGCCATCGCTGGAATATTGAGTCTTGGTTCAAACTGTTGAAAACGAATGGTCACCAGCTTGAGAAATGGCAACAGACAACGGGTGAATTGATACTTAAACGGTTAATAGTAGCCAATGTTGCAACCACGCTCGTTTTCAAGCTTTACTCAGACAAGTCAGAAGAAGCGAATGTATTTAAAGGTTTTTTAGTGAAATTAAGCGGGTGTTTAACGAAGCGTTCAAAGCCAGTGACACATTCAGCCTTGCTTGCTGGTCTCTGGGTGTTCTTACAAATGTGCGAGGTATTGAACACTTACACGCCAGAGGAAATCAACAGGATGAAAGAGTTGGCTAGTTCGTTTTTTGCTCAATTTGTGTAGATATATATGCTCATAGGGCTTGAAATACTCCTAAGATTGGATCGATCAACGATTTCGTGATTAACAAGTTAAAAAGGGTTTTAAATAAAGATGAACTATGAAGAACTGACTAAAATAATAGCAGAGGAAGATTCAGTTTATGCAATTTATGATGATCAAAAATCGAATGAAAATCAATCTGAAAATATAATATTGCATTCACCAGTAAAGCATATTGTTGCTTATAATGAGATTGAGCTTATTGATTCAATAAGAGAAATTGATAAACTTAAGAAAAAAGGTTTCTATCTGGGAGGTTATATTTCATATGAGGCTGGATGTTTTTTAATTGACAAAAAAATCAAGCCTAAAAAAACAAAAGCATCCGAGCTGTTATTGAATTTTTATGCATTTAAAAGTATTGAATATATTTCTAAGAGTGATTTAAAAAAAGTGTTTGAAAATTCACCAGTGAATAAAAATTCAAATCTGGCAATTTATAACCTTAAGCTTAATGAAACTGAGGGAAAATATCAAAAGTCAATAAATAAAATTATGGGTTATTTAAAGTCTGGAGATGCATATCAAGTCAATTACACATTAAAATATAAGTTTGACCTAGAAGGCTCGCCTCTTTCTCTGTATAAAGTTTTACGAGATAGGCAAACTGTTCATTATGGTGCATTTCTAAACTTTGATAGTGAAAAAGTTTTGTCAATATCTCCTGAGCTATTTGTCAAAAAAATAGGGGGGAAGATTAAATCTAAACCCATGAAAGGTACAGCGAAAAGAGGTAATAGTACTGAAGAGGATAAAATAATAATCAACTTCCTAAAAAATGATCCTAAAACAATATCTGAAAATGTGATGATTGTGGATTTGATAAGGAATGACTTAGGTAGAATATGCAATTCAGGAAGCGTTAAGGTTGATAATATATTTGAAATTCAATCCTATGAAACTGTTCATCAAATGATATCGACGGTTAAAGGTGAGGTTGATAAGGATATCTCACTTTTAAATGTATTGAAGGGGATTTTTCCATGCGGGTCGATTACTGGAGCTCCAAAAATCAGAGCAATGGAAATAATAGACGAGTTAGAATCAGAAGCTCGAGGTGTTTATACTGGAGCAATAGGTTTCATCATGCCTAATAATGATTATTGTTTTAACGTGCCAATTAGGACGATAAAAATAGAAGGTAAAAAATGTGAGATGGGTATAGGGAGTGGTATCGTATTTGAAAGTGAAGTTGAAAAAGAGTTTGATGAATGTCTTTTAAAGGCAAAGTTTTTAACAAATATAAATGATGATTTTTACATAATAGAAACACTAAAGTATGATGCTAATGAGGGTTTTTTCTCTGATTTAGAATGCCACTTAAATAGGTTAAAAAATTCGGCTATTATTTTTAATTTTCATTATGATTATAATATTACTATTAATAACATTATGGGTTTAGTATCTAGCTTAGAAAATGGTATCTATAAAATTAGTGTAAACCTATATAAGGATGGAGGTATAAAGATGCACCTTAATCCTATAAGAGATTCTTTTTTACATAAAAAAATAAATATCAGTAATGTAAGAATTAACTCTTCTTCTATTTTTCAACAGCATAAGACATCAATGAGGCATCTTTATAACAGTGAATACAAAGCCGCAAATGAAAATGGCTTTTATGATGCCATTTTTTTGAATGAAAAAGATGAGGTTGTCGAGGCATGTTGTCATAATGTGTTTATTAAAAAAGATGGAGTGTTATTCACGCCACCTTGCTCATCCGGTGCTTTAGATGGCATTTTCAGAAAGAAATTTATGTTTGAAAATGTTGTTATTGAAAAAAAAATTGGTGTCGAAGATTTATTTAATGCCGACGAAATTTATCTGACTAACTCAGTTAGAGGTTTAGTCAAAGTAAGCTTATGTAAACAACATGGAAAACTAGAATGCTTTGCTTAATAGATAATTATGATTCTTTTACTTATAATATTGTTCAATATTTGAGTATTTTGGGAGAAACACCGTTTGTAATTAAAAATGATGAAATGACTATTCAAGAAATAATGGAGCTTTCTCCTAGTAAAGTTATTATATCTCCTGGGCCATGCACTCCAAATCAATCTGGTGTTTCTCTTGGTTTAATATCACAGCTTAAAGGTAAAGTTCCGATTTTAGGAATATGTTTAGGTCATGAGGCTATAGCCGAAGTGTTTGGTGGGAAAGTGGTTTTATCTAAACGCGTAATGCACGGTAAAGTATCTGAAATTCAGCATAATAATAAAGGTGTTTTTGAGGGGGTTCCATGCCCATTTAACGCCAATAGATATCATTCACTAATAGTGGAAAAAGAATCTTTACCTAAAGAGCTAGAGATAACTGCATGGTGTGAAAGTGATGATTTTGGATTTGAGGTAATGGGTATAAGGCATGTGAAATACGATATAGAAGGTGTTCAATTTCATCCTGAATCTATTTTGACTGAGTTTGGGTTTGAAATTTTAAAAAAATTCCTTAATAGACCCGATTTCAGATAATAAGTGCGACATTCATGGATAGGTGTAGAAGAAGAAGCCAACTACTGAAAGTGGTACACTCTTCTCGCCAAAGGTAACCGTTCACCAAGGCAGCTTGACTTATCATGATTGAGAGGATCGGTATTAGAGATTAAAAACGTTCGGGTACGGTTTCTTCTCAACAACAGAAGTGATGATTTCACTCAGAACTGACATTGCTGATAGTCCACGTTTTTTGCTGGTTTCGATAAGTGTATGAATACGGCTACGGAATTTATCCCCTGCATCCGAGGTCGTTCCGAAGCTGATTTTCCTTTGAATGACAAAACCTCTAATACATCGCTCAGCTTCATTATTGGTTAAGGGGATTGATGTTTTCTTGAGGAAAACCCACAAGCTTTCCCTGTGTTTGAGCAGTAACTTGCATCGCCCCCGATACCGCTTGACCATGACATCTGTCCCTTTGGTCAACCAATGATCGAACGATTTTTGTAGCCTGTGCATTCGCCGCAAGTACAGTGAATAATCCAATTCACCTTGCTGATAACGATGCCGAGTATGGAAAATGGTGTTCGTCAGCAAACAAAGATGTTTGCCAATATAAGCGGTGTGGCCACCGCCACTATAATCCGCCATTTATTCAAGATAAATAATTAATTTGTAAGTTTTAACTCTAAAGTGTAAGGGTTTATTAATGAGTAATTTTAGTTTGGACTATAAGCATAACGTTATTAATGATAGAAAGGTTAATGGTTTGTGTGCACCTGAGTGTTGTACCAGTTTGCCATTATCTTACCAGCAGCAGAGCTTGTGGTTTACGCATGAATACATGGATGGCCAAGAGACCGCTTACAACATGCTGATGACGTTCTCGCTTGATGCGGCTGTATCGATTGA
>NZ_JBFSPI010000151.1:0-4600 GCF_041464685.1 Vibrio sp. 10N.237.312.B06 | reverse complement strand
GAAACGCACGAAATGGGGCTGCTCTGTCTCTAACTGAATTACGCAACAAAGCCGTTATTAAACTCACTTTTTGGTCTACTGACACGCCTTTTTACAGTAAATAAGTAAACAATATGAGTCAGCAATATATAAAAGTAGTTGAAATGCTTTGCCAAGAGCTCGGTCTAGAGGCAGCAAACACTGAAACGAATAATGTGACAAGCATTAAAGTAGGAGAGCAAGAGTGCCACATTACCGAACACCCAAGTGGACGTTTGATGATGTTAAGTAATTTAGGTGAACTCAACAAAAACAATGCTCAGGTTTTGCTTGAAATGAATATGTTTAGCCAAGATGAGAAAAAACCAGTTGTTGGCTTTGATAATAAAAGTAATAACCTCATTCTTTGGAATCATCAGCCTATCGTTCAAGCCGATCGGTACACGGTATATCAACAATTGGAATTGCTCAGCCAATACTATGAACAAATAACCTCTCTAGCTAACAATATAGAATCAAAATCTATCGACAAAGAATCACATTTTTACCCTACAACTTTTCGCGTTTAATTGTATTAACCTAATAAACTGCAGGGAGCTGAAATACTATTACAGCTAGCGGTCTGCTCTCAACTTGCTTCACACGCAAGTTGATTACAGTATTCCCTAGTCACATCGGGATGCTTGGTTCAGGAAGAGCTACTTGGTTTGAAGGCGAGGCAACAATTCTTGCTCCATTGGTACTACATCAAGAATTATTAACAAAGTATGTAAACAAAGACAACTAGCCCTTTGAGAGTGTGTCACTGAATCAGTTTCATCATCAACGTTTTGTTCAGGACTGATTTAGGAAATCCGAAAGGGACTTATCAGTACCAAGGAAGATGAATAAAGCTGCATGGAATAAAGATTACAGAGCCTCCGTTCTGTTTACATCAGATTAACAAAGTACATTCGTGCCCTTATTGAGACCATAAAAGGAATAGAATCACGCTTAAGAAGCGCGAATGCCGAAGAACTGCGTATTTTGGTAATTGCGATCTGACTGAACCTTACGTAATATATAAAAAATATCAACCAATAATAATATAAAAAACACCTGTTTAACCTATAATAACTATTAACATTTAATGAAAGGACTGTTTTTATGTCAGTACGCCAAATTGTAGATGAGGTTCTGATAGAGTTTTCTCGTCGAGTAGGCTTGCCTGAATTACATTTGACTGAAGACGAACTGGGGTTAGCTTTTGACGATAAGTTAAGAGTGCATTTAATTTTTCACTCTAAAATAGAAACACTTCAACTAGAAGTAGAGATTGTTGACCTACAAATTGTTAATTCTGATCTTTATCGTTCTTTTTTGTCATTCAACTATCACTGGTCTGAACATCAACTATTTTTTAGTCTAGATAATCACAGGCACAAGCTGTGTTTAAACAGGTTGCTTCGTGCCGAAAAACTCGACTATGAGCTGTTTGAGAGTGGACTTGCTGAACTGCTCACACAGAGCGAATCTTGGGAGTCCTTGTTGTCTGCTCATGTCGTAACAGAAGTTTCACCGTCTATGCTTCAGAGCTCAGACTTAAGAGTTTAGGTACCTTATGTCCAACGACATCAAACCAAAAATAAATGATATATATTTCAATAACTTAGAGAGCAAAGGACAACCTCCCCTCGCAACGCAAGGCACCTTTCTGGGGCGAACCGTTGTACAGACTAGTCCTGGAGAGCGAGAGGCGAATCGAGCCAACTCCAAACTGGAGTTAAGTGAGTTGTTGTCGATGCATGCGAATGTGGAAATTTATAACTCAATCTTAAGCTTCGAAAAAGACCCTCATTCTGTACAAGCCTTATTGAATAGAAAAATCCAAGTGATCAGTCAGTCTCAATAAAAACGACCATAAATCGAAATCGGCCCTAGTTTTGAGCCTTGTGTAACTATCCTCAACTTGTGCGTTGTAATGACACAGAGTTAAAGCGGTACTAATAGCTGTAGCACACAATACACGCTGTTTCAGATAGTGGACACTTGTGATAGTCAAATTTTTGCTTCCCGTTTTTTTGAGCCGTGAAGCTTAGGTAGCCAAAGATTCAGCACTACTTAGACGCCTATCTTTGTAGGGGAAAGGTAATCCTCATTGTTTACATGCGTTGCCGGAGGAGAATAACTCCATCTATAAAGCCGTTTAAAAAACTTCTTACTCTCATCACCTTCTAATATTGTTTAAAATCAATGCATACATAGATATAATGACGATTTATGCCATAACTAAAGCTGTTTTACGATAAATGCGACGTTGTTGTTTAATTCAGTTAAGAAAAAGAGTTATTTTAACACACTTCTATCGATTTGACCTTCAAACTTAAATTGCAGACACCACCTTAGTTGGTGGTATCTGCGTTAGTTATTATATGTTCAGAAAATCAACTATTAGACGCTCGCCTCTCATTTGCCCTACAACACCAGACTACATAAAAATTTGCGTTTTTATATTTATTTCTACTTCAAAACTTCCGCAATATCCGCTGTACCGTTTAAGTAAATAATTGGCACTCCAAGTTTTTGGGCTAGGGGCTCAGCATGCTGCTTGAATAACTCGTACTTATCATTTTTGGATAACAACGTTTCTCCTTTCCAATCGGCTAAATCTTGGTGAGAGGCTGTTGGGGCGCTGTCGTTGAGGAAAAACCCTGCTATTTCCACCTTCTCGGTTGCCTTCTGCCCCTCGTGGAGATTTACACCTCCAGACGTACAGATAAGAATTTCATTGCGCATCCCATAGGTTTTCTTCAGGACTTCACTTGGAGTGTTGGTATGCCTTTGATGTCGCGGTAATTCCTTTTTTGCTAGTAACCCTGTACGTTCATAGTCAGGCATTGCCTCATAGCGGGTCTTTGTAGCGTTCTTATCTGAGACGTTGACAAGATCTTCAGTCCGATCAAGAAGACCAATGTTGGTTTCCGACATCAGATCGTTTGGACTAGCGGCAATAACATTTTGTTCCGGAACTTTCAGAATTACACCAACGGAGCCATAAGTGAAAGTCTTGCTCTGGTTTACGATACTAGTGCATGCTACATCCCAGGAGGTTAGCGCACTTTCTGCATCAATACTAAAAACGCCCTTCCCTTCCATCAAGTGAGTTATTGGTGCGGTGTGGACAATAAACTGAAAATCTTGTTTTGACTGGTGCCCACGCACTCCCATTTCACCACTTACTACTGTAGGATCTGTAAAACCTCCACTATCCCACGAGCGCACAAAGTTTTCCTGAACTGCTGGGTTATCGGCTTTTTGGTGTAACGCTGCGGTCAGCTTTTTAGCATCTGAGGATGAAGCTCCTTGACCATGTAATGCTTTGATGAAACCTTCTTTCATCCGGCTTATCAAGCCCCCCTTGTTCTGTCTGATTACATGCATATCTCGAATTTCGAACTGTCGTCCGTCATCAAGAGTAAAACCTCCCTTCGCTTGTTCTTTGTTCATTGCTGTCATTGCTGTCATTGCTTCATCCATACTTATCGTGATAGCAGTTTTTTCTCCTGTGGTGGGTTGTTTCAGTGTAGGTCCTGTTGGCGCGATATCCTGCAGTAGTTTAGCTTTGTCAGGCTGAACCTTTAGTTCATATGGACTCTTGGTATGAGTTGAAGTGTTTGTGACATTAGTCGTTTGAACTGGATTCAATCCAATAGGCATGAATATTTATCCTTTTATAAGCTGTTGAGAATAAGGCATGGTTACTTCATTTATCGGTTCTGATACCGAACTAAATTGAGTTCTAAGAGTACTCATAAGCACAATGAAGTTGTTCATCGTGTTCTCAAAGTCGATTTCATCGCAATCAACTAAGCTAAGCTCATGAATGAGAAGCAGTTTATTTTGATGCGTCGCTAACCAACAACGTTTCATCGTATCCTGTTGTCCGTTCAGTACCATACTGCTGCGGAGTATATACAATTCATCCTTCATAGAAATATCCGTTATCTCACCATGAAGTAGAAGCTCCTGTCCATCTTCAGAGAGTTGGACCAGGAGGGAATGAGCCTCGTCTACCCGCATATGGCACCGACGGTCAATTAGAGTTAGCTGCTCGTTGATATTTCTCAGCCAGTATTTGACATTACTTTCTCTGTCCATTTTATCCTGTTCAATTTGTCATGGTTTTACCACTTAGATTAACGTGCAACAAAAAAACGGCAATCATATGTAGCCGTTATTTTTTATGTTTCTACGGGAACAGTTTCGATGGTCTCCGTAAAATGGTCGGAAATAGCATTTTCACCCTCAAATTACATCATCTTAATTATGTTTATCTAATTGAATTTTGTATACTTTTTTAAAGTTTTGGTAAATGATTATAATTTGCTTAGCCAGCCAAAAGCGAGACCCAATTCCATAGGCATTGGAACGTAAATGAGTTGGTTAAGTGGTAAGATTAGCTTTGTTTCGCAATTCAGTGGAACTAAATTAAGAATCTACGACCTGAGCAGCTACATTCACTCCCTCTCGTAGCCCTATGCCTAAACCTCGTTACAAAACAACCAACTGGAAGCAATACAACCAATCACTCATTAACCGCGGTTCTTTGACCTTTTGGATTGATGAAGAAGCGATAAGTGGC